>JALYXE010000584.1 GCA_030947265.1 Acidobacteriota bacterium | reverse complement strand
ACGGAACAGCGCAATGAATTTTCCACCCGCGTAGCGAATTAGCATGTCGTCCTCGCGAAGTTGAGGGCGAATCACCTCGGCGACTTCCTTGAGCAATTTATCGCCGTTCACCTGGCCGATTGTCTCGTTGATGTCACGGAAATCGTCAACCTCCATAGTCATGAGCACTAATGGATATTCATCATCGGCCGCGCGCACTTGTTCTTGTTCGAAGAAGGCGTAAAAGTAGCGGGCGTTTGGCAGGTCAGTCAGTTGGTCTTTTAAGCCGCTGCCATGATTACGCGTTTCCGCGTAAAGCGTTGCCTTGTGAATGGCGTCCGCAGTCAGGCCGGCGACCTGCTCCAGCATGTGAAGCTGCTCTACCGAATAGCTCGAGAGTTTTTGCGAGTAGAGCGCCAGCGCGCCAAGTGTCTGATGGCCCTTAACGAGCGGGTAAACGGCGAGCGTTCGATATCCGGCTGGCTGACAACCGAGCGCGGAGAAGTCGAGCGTAGGGTCGGTATTGGCAAAAGGCTTGTTATTGGCAAGTACCCATCCGGTCACGCCCTCGCCTTGCCGAATACCACGACCGCGAAAGTCTTCGACGTTGAGACCTGCGACATGCTGTGCGACGACAGAACCTCCGGCTGCGTCCGAAAGGTAAACCACGCAAGTTTCGAAGGGGACGAGTTTTTCAAGTTTGCTAACGACGAGTGCGAGCGTATCGTGCACATCCAGAGAACTAGTGAAGGTCTGCGCGATCTCGTAGAGTGCGACGATTTCATTGCTCGACTGGTGTGCCGCGAGGATCGCCTGCAAATATTCGGCAGGCTTACTGGAGGCTGAGTCCTCGGCCAGTCCGGCCGCGGGCAAAGCCCTGCGGATAGCTTCGGTCTCTTCTATCTCAAGCGGAATGAAAGACTGTGCACCCTTTTTCATTTGAACGATCTGGGCTTCAAAGGCGGACAAGTTCTCGATGAACAGATCGACAATTTGCGGATCGTAGTATTTTTCGCGATCCTTGCGCAGCAACTCAATCGCCTCATCGCGCGTCATGCCTTTACGATATTGCCGGTCCTCACGCACCGCGTCGAAGCAATCCACCACAGTCAGTACCCGGGCTGTGAGAGGAATTTGGTCACCCTTTAGCCCATCAGGATAGCCAGTTCCGTCCCAACGCTCATGGTGGTGGCGTACTATGGGAACGAGTGGGTAGGGGAATTTAATTCGCTCTAAAATCTGTGCGCCGACCACTGTGTGCAGTTTCATCTTGTCGAATTCGGCGGCAGTCAGCTTCCCCGGCTTATTCAGGATGTAGTCCGGAACGGCGATCTTGCCGATGTCGTGCAGCAGCGCCCCCGCGTGAAGCGCCTCAATCTCCTTTTCAGAGAGGCCTAATAGTCGCGCCACGCCCTGCGCGTAAATCTGTACGCGTTGCACGTGCTCGTGGGTGATCTGATCTTTCGCGTCAACGGCCGTCGCGAAGGCCTCGAGCGTACGCAGGTGCAGCGCTCGAGTCTCCTCAACGTGTTGGCGCGCGGCCTCAATGTTCTTGATGTAGGGGCGGTAGGCGAGGTAGTTCGCCAACAGCACCGGCACTGCGAAGGAGACGGCCCAGAAGCCGTAGTAAAAGACCAGAGCGTCGACCACACCGGCCGTCAGTGCGCCGGAGAAGAACGTAATGAAGCCCCAAGAGTAGCTTTCGCGCCACGTGCGCAACATGTGCTTGCCGCTTTTTACCGAGACGAGAGCAACCACCAAACCATGATTGACCACCGCCTGCGCGGTAGCAAAGAGGCCAAGCCCTGCGACGTAGAGGAAGAATGATTCTTTACGGTGAGCAATCAAACGAAGATCCCCGAAGACCGACCCCACCAACACATTCGCAGCGAAGATCGAACAGCAAATCAAGGAGATGTTCGTAGCAAAGTTTAACCAGCGTTTTGTGAAGCGCGCCGACTCGCTCGCGGTTGCCGCTGCCGCAACCAGTATTGCCGCGTCTGCTCCGCACAGCAACAAAGTTAAAAAAACAATAGTATCCGAAGCCGTGACTACGCCCTTATCCCCAGGAATTTGGGAAGTAGAAAGCCAACTGGCCACGATCGCAAAGGCAATCATCGCAAGCCAGCGCATGTCGAGTGGTCGAGCGTAAAGACGCGACGCCGCGAAACTTATTATGCCAACTCCACACGCGACAAGAATCAGCCTGAGAGCTATCAATTGTTTAGGGCGATTTTGTTCCATAAATTCTGACATCGCAGCAGCCTTTGTGTTTTTGAAGCGTGATGTAATCGTATGACTTATTACGCTCTTGGAATTGCGTCCTAAAAACCTTGGCAGTGCGGGCGCGTAAACATTCGCGTTTATGTTTATTGCGAGGCGTATGCCGAACAGATTTCTAAACCAGGTCCTGTTCAATCGGGATGTTTGAGTGGCCGTCGTTGATAGCGACGATAAGGCATCATGGCAAGCTGACCATTGTCCGGCGATTTTGACCGAATTGTCGTGAGCACTCTGACCGACTCCGCGAAAATAAAGCGCTTCAGACAACGAAAGAGGGCACTATTCCTTTTTCGCCTGCGCGCGTTAGTGACTTAGTTACCAAAAGAAATGTTTTTCCCATTAATCCGCCAATAAATGCCTTCGTCTTCAGAAATATGCGCTGACGCCGGTGCGCTCAGTCAAGCGCGACCGACCCTCTAAAAACTTTGGAAGGATTTGGCACGTCACTTGAAAGAGAGTTTGTCAGAGACTTTTTGCTCCGACATTCGGACGAATCCGCAGACTTAATTTACTAGGTGCTTCCGAAATGAAATTACCGAAGGCCAATCACATGAATAGATCGGGAAAAGGGAACGCGATGAAACTTACAAAATTCATTTTAGGAATCTTCTTATCATTGGTCGTATCAGGTCTTCCTACCGCGGCAGTTTCTCTTCTCCTTGAGGTTACGACCAGTGCTCAAGGGCCCAAAGCACCAACGCCAACCGGGGACAAAGCTACAACCGAAGCTCTTGCCAGTGAAAAGTTGCCAGGCGATTTGCGCTCTATCATTGATACCAACCATGACATTAAGCGTCTTTACAATGTCATCGTTCAGACGGCGGAGCGTCCGAACCAGTCAGAACGTCGCATCATCGAAAGTCACGGTGGGAAAATCAAACACCAGTTCGAGAGCATTAACTCCCTGCTGGTCGAGATACCGCTTGCACGCATCGACGAGTTGGCCGCCCAGGGTTGCGTCAAATACATCACGCCCGACCGTTACGTGCAAGGTGCAATGGCGGCGACTGCCCGGCTGGTAGGCGCCAATGCTCTTTGGAACAAGGGGGAGGGTGACGAGGGTGAGGATGACAATAAAAATGAAGGCGACGATGGTGGAAAATATGAAGGAGTTGATGGCCAAGGTATCGGCATCGCGATCATTGATTCCGGCACGAGTCCAAACAACAAAGACTTTAACAGGAGCGATGAATCTTCTTCTCGAATCGTCTCTTTCAAAGACTTTGCAGGCAATGGATCGGGACAGGTAGTTAGCGGAACCAAAGCTAAAGACAGCTACGATGACTACGGCCATGGTACCGCCGTCGCCGGGGTGGCTGCTGGTAACGGGTGGGGCTCGCAGCAGAAAGATGGCAACGGCGTTGAGTGGTATCCAGGCAACTACGGTGACTTCACCGGGATTGCGCCGGGAGCAGACATCGTCTCAGTCAAAGCCATTGACCGTAAAGGCGAAAGCACCATCAGCACTGTTATCCAGGCCATTGACTACGTCATCTCAATTAAATCAAAAAACAACATCAAGGTGATTAATCTCAGCCTCGGAACGGCCGTGATGCAGAGCTACAAAACGGATCCGCTCTGCCAGGCGGCTGAACGAGCTGTCGCAAGCGGTATTGTCGTCGTTTGCGCTGCAGGCAACTGGGGACACAACGATGTAGTGACTGGATTCGATACTTCGGGCAAGAAAATTTATCAAACGATCTACGGCGGTATTCATAGCCCCGGCAACGATCCGAAGGTCATTACTGTGGGCGCCACTAAAGATCCGAAACAGACCCTGGAGACGTGGAACGGCAACTGGAACAATTCGCCCACCCCCGTTGTAAACATCAGTACGAATCCCACGCCGCTCCGCCGTTCCGATCTCGAGGTCGCTTCATATAGCTCACGCGGTCCATCGCTGGTTGACGGCATTATCAAACCCGACCTCGTCGCGCCCGGCACCAAGATCGTGGCCGCGGGCACGCTCGAAAACGCGACTTTAACTGATCAAATTATTCCTGGCTCAGTTATGCCGCTGACTTCAAAGTCTGGCCGCGCCATTCCCAGGATGTACGACCAGTTCACTGGAACATCTTTCGCCGCCCCGGTCGTCTCCGGAACTGTCGCCCTGATGATGCAAGCGAATCCCAAACTCACTCCGTCACAAGTCAAAGGTATCCTGCGTCTCACGGCCCAACAACTGCCCTCATTGTCTTCGAAGGGCCAGATCGAGCGTATGCTCTCGGAAGGCGCTGGCCTGGTTAACGCTTACGCGGCGGTTCGTCTGGCGCAGAATGTCCGACCCGATCCCGATCATGCCTTGGCAGGTCAAAGCCTGCTCAAGCCGGGCGTGAAATTAAGCAGTCTCAATCAGGACCTAAAGCTGAATCTATATGACAGGTCCGGGAACGTCGTCGAGTATGCCGTACTCAACAGCGGATTGATCCTGGCCGATGGATTAATCCTGGCTGACGGGCTGATTCTCGCCGACGGGTTGATTCTTGCCGACGGACTAATCCTCGCCGACGGCATCATGCTCGCCGATGGCCTGATTCTCGCCGATAATAACGTCTGGCCCAGCGGATTAATCCTCGCCGACAGTTACGTCAACAGTAGTTGTTTACAAACATCAGGTGGTCAAACGGTCTTGCTTCAGAACCCGGCCATGAATGGGGTGAATATTCCGCAGGCAAAGTTTTATGCTGATGGACTGGTGGCCTCAACCGGAAACATGGCTGGCTCAACCATTTTCTCCGCTGAGGGTCGCAACACATGGGGGAAATCCGTACTCGATCCGCGTTCACTACCTGGCGGAATTAACGTAGGAGACCCGACTTTGATCGGTGGAAATGACAATGCACCTACCCCCGGTGTGCAGACGATTACGGGAGCCAGCAGTTTTTACCCCGGTGGCACCACACAGCAGCCTGTCTCTCAGACTGTTCAATTCGGTGCATCCGAATACATCGCGTCAGAAGGAGCGGGTAGCGTCACCATCACCGTCAGTCGCACGGGGGATCTGTCGGGTACGGCAGCGATTAACTATTCCACGAGTAATGGCACTGCCTCGGACCGTTCGGATTACCTACCGGCACGGGGGACACTCCATTTCGCTGCGGGCGAGGCCAGCAAGAATTTCACCGTGCTCATCGTCGATGACGGCATCGCTCAGGGACCCGAGACGATAAACTTAGGACTTTCTAATCCGTCCGGCATCAGTATCGGGATTCCAGGTACTGCCGTCCTGACAATTATCGATAATGATGTGGTCTCGTCCTTAACCAACCCCATAGACGACTCTGAGTTTTTCGTCCGCCAGCAATACCTCGACTTCCTGGGTCGCGAGGCCGAGACGGGTGGCTTCGCCGCGTGGTTAGGTGTGCTGAAGGGTTGCACCACCCAGAACAGCACTCCGGGGTGCGACCGCGTCACCGTCTCTCAGTCATTCTTCGGCTCTCCTGAGTTCCAGAGCAAAGGCTACTTCGCCATCCGCAACTACCGCGCCGCCTACGGTCGCGACGCTCTCTATGACGAGTTCATGGGCGATCTGTCCCGGCTCAACGGTGATACGCCAGCAGAATCGGATGCTGCAAGGGCAAACTTCCCAGCCGATTTCGTTCTGCGCAGCGAGTTTCATGCTACGTTGGACCCGCTGACCAACGCGCAGTACGTGGACCGGCTGATCACGAACACAGGCGCGACGTTCGCGACGTCGTTCCGCGATCAGCTCGTCGCCAATTTGAATAGCTCGGCGGAGGCGCGCGCACAGGTGCTGATGGATATCGTCGAGGCCCCGCAGTTCGTGCAGAGCACGCCGACATTCAATCGCGCGTTCGTGCTAACCGAGTATTTCGGCTATCTGCGGCGCGACCCGGAGCCGACCGGCTTCAACATGTGGATCGCCTACCTGCAAACGCACCCCGGCGATTTCCGCACTATGGTCAACGGCTTTGTGAACTCGCTTGAGTACCGTCACCGCTTTGGCCCATGATATGTGGGCCGCTTGAATACTTGCCGGTTGTTCAACAGTAAGTAATCGTTCTGTAATACACGGTGGCTGATTCGTAGAACGACCGGCCGTCCTTCGTGGCCCACATCAAACTCGTCTTTTTATCCAGTTCCCTTTTGAGTCGAAGGCGTACAGGTAGGATTCTTTCTCGCTGATGGACCCATGTTTGACCTCAAGGTCAATTTCTTCTATTTAGTGTGGCGGAAGAAACAGATTAGTGATTTGAATTGGAGCGGGCGACGGGACTCGAACCCGCAACCCTCAGCTTGGGAAGCTGATGCGCTACCATTGCGCCACACCCGCCCGTACGGAAGGATGAAGGCGGAAGGATGAAGGATGAAACACATCACTTCCGATGCTTCAGGATGAAAAGATAGTTAATGGAAATGCTGGTGTCAACGAAGCACGGTCACGCTCATTAGCAGCCTCGAAAAAGCATAGATTTTCCATTTCACATTATTTCACATTTCTCATTTTTCATTTGCCATTCGCTGACCGCCGATCAATACCCATTCAGTGGCAAAATGAAACATTCAATGGCAAATGAAAAATGAGAAATGACAGATGGAAAGTCTTTACGCCTTCACGATGCCGGCTTACCGGTCACTTCAAGTACCCTTCCACCAAATCATTCCAACGTCCCTGCGCTTTTAAAATGATCTCGACGACTTCGCGAACAGCGCCGCGCCCACCGTCTGCGCGAGTAACATAATGGGCCGCGGAACAAGTCTCTGCCACAGCATCGGCCACCGCGATCGCAAGTTCCGATCGCCGCATTAGCGGGATATCTACCAGGTCGTCTCCCATGAAGGCAACCTCACCTTCTTCCACTGCGGCCAGCCGCAACACTTCTTCGAAGGCTTTTATCTTGTGTGGGTCACCCTGCCGCAGAAATTCTACGCCCAGTTCGTGCGCCCGCCGCGCCACCGCCCCCGAATTGCGACCAGTGATTATTCCCGACCTGAGTCCAGCCTGGTGAAATAAGTGGAGACCCAATCCATCCTGAGCATTAAAGCTTTTTTGCTCCTCTCCATTTTCCAGAAGCCACAAGCGCCCGTCAGTGAGAACGCCATCGCAGTCCATCAACAACAGCTTGATGTGCGAAGCGCGCCGTTCGATTGATGCGGGATCTTCCATTCGTCGAAAGGATGTTTTGTTTTAAGCAGATGTTATTCAGTTAGAAGCACAAGTCACGGAAATTTTCCATTTATCATTTTCCGTTTACCATTTTTCATCTAAGAGTGTAGTTGTCATGTAAGACTTCTCCGTGGCGATTGTGGAAATGACAAAATGACGAATGGCAAATTGAAAAATGATAAATGGAAAATTCCTATGGTTGTAGTCTCCACCAATAACACCCTAAAAGTGTCTGACCTACTTTACCTCACTTCGAACAGGTCAATCCCGAGTAGTTTCCAGCCGCTGCCTGCGCGCGCAAGAAACAATAGCGCTGTGCCGGACTGTTGCCGGCCCAGTTCTTTGGTTTCGAGGCTCACATCCGCAGCCACGAGATTCGCATCAAGCTGTTCGGTGCGCAAGACTCGAGTCTGCCAATTCTCAGGTTGCGTTCCGACCACACCGCTAATGAACCGAACTAGTTCACCTGAGACTACACGAGACTCCAATTCGGTTTTCTTGCCACTTGTGATGGCCTGGTCCAGCTGCGCGATAAACGCGCGAACTGAGCCCTCAACCTGCAAACTATTGGCAGCGGTTTCAGCCCTGAGGCGTCCGGCGCGCGCCGCCAGCGACGATGCATAATCCGCGTCGGTGCGCACGGCATTGGTGAAGTACTTCGCAGCCTCGGTCGCTTGCCCCCGCTTTAAACTGCTCTCGCCCAGTCCAACATTGGCCCAGGCCAGAACCCCCGGCGTAGGGAGCGTTTTTTCAAGAGCCGAGCGGAAGAGCTTTTCGGCTTCTTCGATCTTGTTCTGGCCCAGCAACGCCCGCCCCAGAATGATGCGAGCTTCCTGCAGATGAGGGGTGATGGCGAGAATTTCTCGAGCGATCGTTTCGGACCTTACGTAATCCTGTGCGCCAAGTTGCCGAGTTGCTTCACTTAAAGCTTCTTGCAGATCCCGGGTGCGAGGCACGCTGTCATTTGAGTAATCCAACTGCGGATAGAGCTTTTCGGGATCAATCTCCAGTTGAGTGATTTGTGACGGAGTTTTGAATACAGCCTCGCTGAAATTGCGCGCCGGCAGGGTTACCTCAACCGAAAGTTGCTCACCGCTGGCGGTTGTAGCCCTCACAGTAGTTACCACATCAGTCGATCCCAGGTTTCTCAAAGCGGACACCCATCCGCTACCCCGTTGTTGGGGTACACCAATCATTAGATCGAGATCCGTCACCTGATCGATCTGCTGATCCATGACCGCCTTTAGTCGGTCATCGCCGCGCGCGACTAAAGCATTACGAAATGTGCCAAGGTCGATCCCCGTTGCACTTGCCTTACCTGACTGCAACAGAGCGCGAAGTGTGCCCATGAAAGCTTCATGGCCAAGGCTATGCTCGATAAGTCGCCAGACCATTCCACCCTTATTTGGCACTGAGTTGAAATAAGTTGAATCGAGTTGAGTGACGCGCGCGAGCGCAGCGTCCCTCTTAGCAACCGTGCTGTAAACGAGTCGCTCCCGTAAAAGTTCCTCTTGTGCCACGTCGTGGCCAAATTGCTTTTCCAGAAATAATACTGCCAGGAATCGTGTTAGACCGTCGCGCAAGAGTCCGCCGCCCTCCCCTCGCACGGGAGTTTGCGCTCCGATCCACAAGCGGGAAACGGCTTCCGAGATCAGCAGCGCCGTTGTTGAATCCAGCTTTGTCCGACGGAATGCACCCGGTTCAACCAGAATAGTACCGGCGTCACTAAAGCCCGAGCCGCGCCGCAC
>JALYXE010000559.1 GCA_030947265.1 Acidobacteriota bacterium | reverse complement strand
CTTACCTGTACCCGCAGCGATGTGCTCGCTGCCGGCGCCAGCTATTCCCCTATCACGGTCACCGTCACCGTCGCCAATAATGCTCCCGCCAGCGTTACCAATTCGGTTTCTGTTTCCGGCGGAGGAGAGACTAACGCTTCCAACAATACTGCCAACGATCCAACTACAATCGACGCCGCGGCGCCCCCCAATGTTGATCTGGTCAAAAGCGTCAACCCGAGTGGCACACAGAGTCCAGGCACTGATCTTGTGTACACGATCGTTTACAAAAACAACGGCGGCCGGCCCGCGACCAATTTCATCATCGTCGATCCTAATGTGCTGAACGCAGATCCTCTCGAAAGGGTCTTGCACAATGTCGACTTTAAGGTCGGGTCGTCAACCAGCAGCCCCGGCACTACCGGCCTGGTTGCAACCTTCGAATACTCAAACAATGGCGGAGCGACCTACACTTATGCGCCCGCTAGCGGAGGCGGCAGCGCGCCCGCAGGCTACGATCGCAACGTCACAAACATCAGGTGGTCTTTCACGGGAAATCTAAGCCAAACCGCCCCGAACAATACTGGCAGCGTTGGCTTCACGGTGCGCATACGTTAGCAGTAGGTCAGCAACACAGCCGTTACCCTGCAAATGCCGACACGGTCTCGATTCTCCCTCGCCGCCCGCTCCAGACAGACTTCTGAACAAAGTTGCGCCGTTGATTTCTATCAGACCGGAAGACTCAGCTGGTCTATTCTATCCGTAACGGTTTCGGTCAAGATCCCACTTCTGGGCTGTAATTAGCGGCTCAGAAGGCATCACTGATTTGTTCACGGCTCAACTCCCTGACGTGATGTATCATTGCTTCACGCTTAAGGAATCGAGCGATCATACGTGGACACAATTATCGAACAGCTGCGGGCGATTGTTGGGCAGACGGCCGTACTAAGTAAGCCCGACGAATTACTTGTCTACGAATGTGACGGACTGCCTCAGCACAAGTATCGGCCGCGCGCCGTGGTGTTTCCTTCGTCCACTGAAGAAACTGCCGCACTGATGCGCGTGCTGGCGCAAGCGGGTGTGCCCTTCACTCCAAGAGGAGCGGGAACAGGCCTCTCTGGTGGAGCGCTGGCGCTAAACCGAGGCGTCGTTATAGAACTCGCGCGCATGCGCAAGATTCTCAAAATCGATGAAGCCAACCGCGTTGCCATCGTTCAAACGGGTGTCGTAAACCTCCACGTCTCGCGCGCAGTTGCACACCTCGGCCTGCATTATGTTCCTGATCCGTCGAGCCAGCCTACGTGCACGATCGGCGGAAACATTGCCGAGAATGCCGGCGGGATTCACTGCCTGAAATATGGTACAACGACTGACCATGTGCTCGGCATCCGTGTAGTGCTCGCCGGTGGCGAGGTTGTCGATCTTGGCGGTGGCGGTACGGAACAATTTGGCTACGACCTGCTGGGAGTGTTTATCGGTTCCGAAGGAACATTTGGTATTGCCACCGAAGCGACTCTACGTCTTGTGCCTATCCCTCCTGCCGTGCGAACGATGCTTGCGGAGTTTGGCGAAGTCAACGAAGCCAGCCATGCCGTCTCGGCGATCATTGCCGCGGGTGTCATGCCCGCGGCACTCGAAATGATGGATCGCGAGATCATACAAGCCGTCGAGGCAAGCGTGTTCGCCGCAGGTTTGCCGCTGTATGCCGGTGCGGCGCTGCTTATTGAACTCGACGGAATTGAAGCCGGAATTGACGACGAAGCAGATCGAGTCAAAAGCATTTGCCTGCAACACGGCGCCCGTGATTGCCGGCTCGCTCGAGATGAAAACGAGAGAAAGAAACTGTGGGCTGCGCGCAAGGGAGCATTTGGAGCTATCGGCCGTATCTCGCCAGATTCGATGATTCAAGACGCTGTAGTTCCGCGATCTCGTCTCCCGGAAGTCTTAGATGCTGCATATCAAATAGCTTCGCGGTATCAACTGCGCATCGCCAATGTGTTTCACGCCGGTGATGGCAACCTGCATCCGCTTATCTGTTTCGACTCCCGCTCGCCCGATGAAGTTCACCGCGTGAAGGAGGCAGGACGCGAGTTGATGGAAACTTGTGTGCGCGCCGGCGGCAGCATCACGGGCGAACATGGCGTTGGCTTTGACAAACGCGATTTGCTGTCGCTGATTTTTTCTGAATCCGACATGGATGCCATGTTGCGCGTGCGCGCGGCTTTTGACCCAACGGGGCTCTGTAATCCAGGCAAAATTATTCCAATGTTGCGCGGTTGCGGAGAAGCGCGCGCTCAAGCTAAGTCCAAAGTCCGGCGTCCAATGTCCAATGTCCTGTCAGAACAGGAATCGTCAGCGACTGGATTGCTGGAAGCGTCGGCACCTCGCCAGCAAAGTTCAACCATCTTAGGTTTGTCGCCCACTCATTTTCGCGCGAGCTTTGATCCGGATGGCGCTCATCAGCACTTAGCTCGCATTGTTGGTGAAGCAAACATTTCCCCGTATCAACATCCTCATGCCTCCGATCCGACGCTGGCTATTAGGCCTGGCTCGATAGCTGAGGTTTGCGAGGTCATGAAACTAGCGACGAGTGAAGACTGGGCGGTTGTGCCCGCTGGCGCTCGGACGTGGCTCGACGCCGGCCAACCTTTGTCTCGACTGAATATAGTTGTCAGCACCGAAAAGTTGAATCGCATTATCGAGCACACCCCTGCCGACCTGGTCACCGTCACAGAAGCCGGGGTTACACTCCGCGACTTGAATGGCGAGTTAGCGCGAAACGCACAGTGGCTGCCGATTGATCCACCAGACGATGGTCAGGCAACAATCGGCGGAGTAGTTGCTACCGGAGTCGGCGGCGCGCAACAATTTGGTTATGGCGCGCCCAGAAGGCATGTCATCGGAATGAAGTTGGTGCTTGCAGACGGAACCCTTATCAAAGTTGGTGGCCGGGTAGTAAAAAATGTGGCAGGCTATGATCTTTGCAAACTATTCACCGGCAACTACGGAACACTTGGCGTAATTGTCGAAGTTAACTTCAAACTCAGGCCAACTCCTTTTGCAACGAGAACCGTTATGGCGTGGGGTGAACGCGAAGACCTGTTGCTGAGGGCCAAGCGTATTATCCAGGCCAGGCTTTTCCCAGTCGCCATTGAGCTTCTTTCGCCCTGCCTTGCAACGGAGGCTGAATGGTCAGACGAAAAAGATCACTTCCTTTTGATAAGATTTGCCGGACCCCAAAACGCCGTCGTGGAGCAAGCCGGGCTCGCGATCGAGTTGCTGGGCAAACACCGAAAGCGCGTGCCCGCATACTTCTCCCCAGACGACGCGGTGATCTGGGAATCTTTGGCAGCGTTGCCTTTGCGCTTTCAGAAGAACCTGGTTTGGAGAGTTGGCTTGCGGCCTGCAGATATGGGAACGTTCCTGGCGAAGTTAGATAAGCCCTGCTCCAATAGTAATGCTGGAACGATGTGGCAGGCCGGCGTAGGTGACGGCCGCATTCGTGTTTTCGATCGTCGGCTGCAGACTGAAAATGAATCTAGCGAGATCGAAGATACGTTTATCGGCAGCGTTGAGATGCTGAGGGCAAACGCGCAAAGTCTGGGGGGAGCGCTCATCATTGAAAATGCATCGCCGAAGATCAAGAATCGCGTCGGTAGCTGGGGAACGTTAGCGCCAGCAGCGGGCTTAATGAAAAAGATCAAGCAACAACTCGACCCGAGTGACATCCTGTCGCCCGGGCGATTCGGATTCTAGAGTCTTGTAAATTATGGCGCGCGGATTTGGAGTGCGCTGACTAGTCAGCGCTTTTGAAAGCGGCGACCGGCGGGGTACCCACGCTGGCAGCCCGCGCGCAGGGTGCTCTAGTCGTCGCACTCCAAAAGCATTAGCCGTCTCCGAATGTCTGATTACAAAAAACGATCATGAGAAACAAAAGCCTACAAATAATGACTCGCTTGTTCTTTATTGTCTGCCTAACCGTGGGATTGATCGCCCTGCCTGGTTCGACGCCTTTCCAAGAAATAGCGCCGCGCATTGCGATCGCCGCATCGCGCGAGCCGGTTCGTGCGAATCATGGCATTGTCGCTTCGACAAACGAAGTCGCCTCGCGCGTAGGCGTTGATGTAATGAGACGGGGCGGCAACGCTGTCGACGCCGCGATCGCAGTTGCCTTTGCGCTCGCGGTTACGCATCCCGCTGCCGGCAATCTCGGTGGTGGTGGTTTCATGATGATTCGTCTAAAGAGTGGGAAGACGACCGCCATCGACTACCGGGAAATGGCGCCGGCCGCCGCCACGCGCAATATATATCTGGATAAGAATGGTAATTTGATCGAAGGCGAGGGTGGCTCGCTTGTTGGCTATCGCGCTGCGGGTGTTCCCGGAACGGTGCGCGGCATGGAGCTGGCCCTCAAGAACTATGGGTCTGGCAAACTTACTTGGGCCCAGCTGATCGAGCCCGCGCGTGGGCTCGCCGCTGACGGGTTCACAGTCACCTATCCGCTCGCGCGATCATTGCGCGGCAACGAAGAATATCTTTCGCAATATTCCGAGACGAAGCGGATCTACCTGAACGGCGGAAAGTTTTACAACGAAGGCGAAGTGTTTCGCCAACCGGATCTTGCCGCTACCTTCGCGCGACTACAAAGGGTTGGGCCAAATGAATTCTATCAAGGTCAGACAGCCAGAATGATTGTTGATGATGTCAATCAGCATAAAGGTTTAATGACATTGGAAGATCTGCGCGGTTACGTGGCCAAAGAACGTCAGGCACTGCGCGGACGATATAGGGGCTATGAGGTTGTATCTATGCCGCCTCCTTCATCGGGCGGCGCGGTCCTCATCGAGATGCTTAATATTCTGGAAGGCTACGATTTGAAAAGCAGCGATTCTGCCTCATCAGATCGTTATCACCTGATGGCGGAAGCGATGCGGCGCGCGTTTGCGGACCGGGCTGAATATATGGGCGATAGCGATTTCGTGCGCGTGCCGGTGGCAGGATTAACCGACAAATCGTATGCTGCGAAACTGCGCAGCACCATCGAGACCGAACACGCGTCGACGAGTGAAGAGGTCCGCGCGGGACAGCCAACGGGTTATGAGTCCGAAGAAACCACACATTTCACGGTAGTTGACAGCGAAGGAAATGCAGTCGCTAATACCTATACGCTAAACAACTCCTACGGATCGGCAGCCGTCGCGAAAGGGACAGGGATAATTCTGAACGATGAGATGGACGACTTCGCAGCCAAGCCCGGCACTCCGAATATGTATGGATTAATCCAGGGCGAGCGCAACCTCGTCGCGCCCCGCAAGCGGCCCTTATCAGCCATGACGCCAACGTTCGTACTTCGAAAGGACGGCAGCCTGTGGTTTACGGTTGGAAGCCCTGGCGGTCCTACCATTATTAATACGGTGCTCTGCGTTATCACTAACGTCATCGACTACGATATGAACATTCAGCAGGCGATCGACGCCCCTCGGATTCACCATCAGTGGTTGCCGGATGAATTTGTTTTTGAGCCGTTTGGATTATCTGGTGACACGCAGAAAGCTCTTATCGCTCGCGGCCATAAGCTTGCGAAGCCACGCTACCTCGGCGATGCAGAAGGGATCATGATCGAAGAAAAGTCGGGCTTGCGACTCGGAGCGACCGATCCAAGGAGGAGCGACGGCTTGGCGGTGGGGTATTGACGCGTTTTCGTACCCCTTGCAAGAGGCCGTCACACGTGGAATTTGCGGTTCCGCACGACGGAGGTTATGAGATTTAGCGAGTTAGTTAGATTGCTTGAGCGAAACGGCTTCACCTTGCTTAAAGAGAAAGGATCGATCCGCTATTACTCGAAGCCGGGACATGACAGGCTGGTGCGGGTTGATTATCATGGCTCAAAGGAAGTTCCGACTGGAACATGTCATGCGATTCTGAAAGCGGCAGGGATTGGAGAAACGCGACCATGATTGATTTGAAATACTCTCTTGTAATCGAGGCCACGGAGGATCCGAATTTTTTTGGTTTCTACTCGCCGGAGCTGGAGGGCTTCACAGGAGTCGGACATTCCGTTGAGGATTGTCTATATAAAGCGAGATGGGGCATGGAAGAGCATCTTGCATTGCTTAGAAGCCGGAAGCTTCCTGTACCTGAGGGAAACGCTAATCCCACCGTCGTCGTCCAGAATTCTGAGCGAGCAGCTCCGGCTGCTTAGTGACTTCCTTGTCGTCGCCATCGTTAACCTCCACACTCGCCGCGGAAGAACAAAAGTTGCTTGCTTGCATTCACTGCGGGCTGTGTCTCGAAGCTTGTCCTACCTACGTAATCACCGGCGACGAAAACGACGGGCCGCGTGGACGTCTATACCTGATGCGCGCTGTCGGTGACGGCCGGATCCCAGCCGACTCCGACGCTTTTGAACGCCACATCGATCGCTGTCTTGGTTGTCGGGCCTGCGAACAGGTTTGTCCTGCGGGAGTTGAGTATGGACAGCTTCTGGAGGCTGCGCGTGGCGACCTTTTTGTGTCCGGGGCGAACCGCGGCTTCAGTTACGGAATTCTACGCTTCATGCTCAAGCACGTATGGCTTCGCCCTTCACGTTTAAAATTCGCGTTTGCCGCGGCCCGTCTTCTGCGTGACAGCGGAGTTGCCCGAATGCTGCTGAGATTGCGAATCGCAAAGCTGCTATCAAAGCGCTTTGAGTTCGGTTTGGCCTTGCTTGAAAGCTCATCGCCGAAATTAGAGGGAACTCGGCGACGGCGCACCGGTAGTGCCAGCAATGGAGAGGTGGCGCGGCCGAATTCGCTCACTATAGACCTTATGCTGTTTACGGGTTGCGTCGGTGAGGGACTTTTCTCGCGAGTAAACGATGCAACAGCGCGCGTGCTCGACGCAAACAGGTTTGCCGTGAAGGTTCCGTCAGCACAGGTTTGCTGTGGAGCACTTCATGCGCATGCCGGAGATCTTGCCGGCGCCCGCTTGCTGGCACGCAGAAACATCGCAGCTTTCGACTCCTCTGAAGAGTCCCCGATAATTACCAACGCGGGAGGTTGCGGAGCGATGCTCGCGTCTTATGGCCACTTGCTGGCGGATGATGAATCACTCGCCGAAAAAGCGCTCAGATTTAGCACCCGTGTTCGCGACGTCAGCCAACAATTGGAAACAGTCGAAATTAAGACTGGCGCAGACGGGGCAACCAATTTACTGACTTACGATGCGTCGTGTCATTTGCTCTACGGACAACATGCGGGAGAGGCGCCGCTGAAGATGTTGGGTGCAGTTACCGAATCAAATTTCGCGAAGCTCGAAGGATCAGAAAGATGCTGCGGCGGTGCGGGCATCTATAACCTGCTTGAGCCCGAATTGTCTCGAAGTGTTTTGGAAGAAAAGCTTTCAAACATTCGAGCCACCGGAGCGAAAATCCTGGCGACCGGAAATCCCGGCTGCCAGATGCAGATAGGCGCGGGTGCGATTCTTTCGGGGATGGATCTAACAGTCTGTCATCCCGTGGAACTGTTGGACGAGTCGTATCATCGCGCTGGAATGTATAAGAACAGAGGTCAGAGGACAGAGAACAGAAGCCAGAGGTCAGAGGTCAGAAATCAGAAGTCACGAGTAAGTAGTAACGGTTCACGTTGATCCATTTTTAGGATCTACGCTCAACACATACTGACTTCTGACTTCTATCTTCTGACCTCTGACTCTGACCTCTGTTCTCTGACTTCTGATCTCTGACCTCTGACCTTTGACCTCTGTCCTCTGCTTTCTACGATCGATCATCGAAGACGATCGAGCCGTTGATAATCGTCAAAACAACTTTCCCCTGGGCGTTCACTGCAATGAGATCAGCTCGTTTCCCTTCCTCAATCGCGCCGCAATCCTGATCCATTCCCACCAACCGCGCCGGATTGGTTCCAGCCATTCGCGCGACGTCGACCTCTGATACGCCCAGGGAAAGCATCATGCGCGCAGCATCGATCATTGTGATCACCGAGCCCGCGATGCTTCCTGCAGCGTTGCTTGTTCGGCCTTCCTTCACAGTTATGGTCTCTCCCCAAATTTTGTAGTCGCCATCGCTCATACTCGCAGCGGCCACAGCATCGCTTATGAGCGCCAGGCGATTCGCGCCCTTGAGCTTCACCAGCAGTCGCAGCATTTTCGGGTCAAGATGAATGCCGTCGGCGATAACATCACACGTAACCTCGTCCCGCGACAGTCCCCAGGCGACGGGTCCTGGCGAGCGATGATGCAGCGGCGTCATCGCATTCATAAAATGAGTCATATGACGTGCGCCTCCCACAAATGCTTTATCGAGTATGTCGAAGGTGGCGCTCGTGTGGCCTATCGAAACAACCCATCCGCGGCGGTGCAAATGACTCACAAGCTCGACTCCACCATCAATCTCCGGCGCCACCGTCATCATGTGCCTGGCCGCCTTCCGCTCCAGTACTGGAAGATCGTCGACATCGTTGATGCCTGAAAAGGTACGAAAGAACCGGGTGCGCAGCGCGCCACACTGAGCGGCGTTTACAAAAGGCCCTTCATAGTGCACGCCGAGGATGCGCGCGCCACGATGCGACTTCATTGCGTAGTCGATTGCTTTAACTGAACGCTCATAATCGGCATTTGGCGCAGGTACCAGCGTAGGAAGCCATCCTGTTACTCCTCGCGTGGTCAAAAATTGCGAAACGCGATCGAGATCTGAGGCGCTGGCGTCCATTGTGTCCACTCCTACAGCTCCATGAATGTGGACATCGATGAGCCCCGGATAAACCGTCAGGTTTTGCAGGTCAAGTTCGTTCTCGCGCAATCGGCCTGGCAGCTGTTTGATGGAAGCAATCCGGCCATCCTCAATAAGGATTGCTCCGTCTTCTATAACGTGCTTGGGAAGCACGACTCTCGCATTCCGCAGCAGAAAACTCTTTTCAGACTTTTGAGACATAAACTGATTAAATCAGAATCCGCAGGCCTGAGCCAACGATTAGCCGGCGCGGCTTAGCAAACGCTAAAATGCCCGCCACGCGTGTTCGCGCGTCGCGGGCATGAAAGTTGAAACTTCAATGTTTCTTGAAGTGCATTAGAAGATCACCTGGCCAGTCGCGCGCATTCTAGCACCGCCCTGACAGTTTCCGGATAAAATGTTACGTCTTGCAGAGGCGCGACCGCGGCCGCGCAACTTTGGCGTCGCGGATATCCGACAAGTTAAAATCGTTGCGCAGTAGTCTAACCGCCAATGAAGTCAATGAAGTTTCTAATGCTGGTCTTGCTCCTCGTGCCGACCCATTCAGTGGGCCAAACGGTGGCCGTAGAAAAGGCAACGCCCGAAGCTTCACGTCTAGTCGCGGAAGCTCGTGCCGCAGAAGGGCGGGAAGAGTGGCAGACAGCAGAGCAGAGTTACCTTAAAGCAATTAAGCTGGCTCCCGCATGGGCTGAAGCATTGGTTAATCTTGGAGTAGTCTACAATCGCGAAGGCAAAACAGAAGATGCGCTCAGAGTCTTCAGGCGTGCCGCTTTAATCAAGCCCCAACTTGCCGGCGCATTTTTTAATCTTGGATTGACTCTGGTGCGAAACGGCGTATATGCCGAGGCAATCACGCCATTGCGCCGCGCCCTTGAAATCGAACCGGAGAATGATGGCGCGCGCCGTTCACTGGTGGTGGCGCTCATCGGAACGGAGCGGTTTCAGGAAGCTAGCGGCCAGATTGCCCTGCTACTGGTAAAGTCTCCGCGCGACTCGGCTTTACTGGAAATGGCAGCGCGGAGTTTCATGCACCAGCGCAGATACGGGGAGGCGGCAATGGTTTTGAGGCGCCGGCTCGACTTGGAAAACGTGACGAGCCAGTTGTGGGCGCAGTACGGCGACGCGCTCGATGGCGCATCGCGCACACCCGAGGCAGTTGAGGCTTACAGGCGAGCTGTCAACCTCGCGCCTGATTCCACTATCACCCGTTATGGCCTTGGCTATCTCTACTGGAAGCTTTACCGCTATGACGAGGCTGAGGGCGAATTGACCGAAGTGCTTCGTCGCGATCCGGAGGATGCACGAGCTGCTTTCACTCTGGGCGATCTCTATTTGACGAAAGGCGACGCGCCGCGGGCTCTTACGCTGCTCGAAAAGGGAGCCAAGGCTTATCCCGAAGAGTTCGATACACGATTTGCGCTGGGTCGCGCATTGTTATTGACCGGCGAGCGCGCCCGAGGAATCGAAGAACTTCGCGCGGCAGTGAAACTCGATGACTCAATTCCCGATGGGCACTTTCAACTCGGTCGAGCTTTGATGCGGTCCGGAAGTGAGGAAGAAGCGAAGCGCGAACTCGATCGAGCTCGCAAACTCCAAAGTGTGAAGCGGGCTTCGGAAGCTGAGCGCTTTCGGAAAACTCCCTGATTTTTGATTAGGCCTTCCGAAACCCCGAAGAATACTGAGGAGTAGGGTCTAATCGATCGGGCTTGTCAGCGATGCAAGATAACGAATGCCCGCAAGGCTGGCAGCGCAGCGTTGCGGGCATAGTCTTATGAATGAACAAAACCTCTAGAAGTAAAACTTCGCCGCGAACTGGAATTCGCGGGGCAGACGTGCGCCGGTCGGGCGACCCGTATTCGAGAGGCCAAGTTGGTTCTGAATGACCGTGAACTGCGTGTGGTTGAACGCATTGATTGCCTCCACGAAGAACTGCAAGTAACGACCCTTGTCACTATTGATGTAAAAGTTCCTCGTGATGCGGAGGTTCGTCTGGTCACGGCCAGGGTTGCGCGAGATTGCGCGGCCTGAGTTGCCGTAGGTTCCGAGCGCCGGATCGGCGAAGGCGTTCGGGTCGTAGTAGAAGGGCAGGCCCGTCACCGGATCGATCGTGCCGGCAAGGCCGCCGCGCGGGTTGCCGAGGAGCACGCTGCGGTTACCGCGCCGGCCGGTGGTGGTGGTTGACGACAAGACGCGCGACACTGGGTTGCCGGATTCGATGTTGGTGATTCCTGAAATCTGGTAGCCGTAGAGCAGCGCGTGCAGTGCCCGATTCTTGCTGTTCGCGAAGAACGGCAACTCGTAAATGTAGCTCGCCGCAAAGATATGTGGGCGCGACGAACGGGCCTCGGCATATTCGGCGCGCAGGTTAAACGGATTCTGCGGAGCATCGACCGCGTCGCGGTCGTTGGTAAAGTCGGTCATGTTCTTGCTGAACGTATAGGCCAGGTTAACGGAGTTGCCCCGACCGAAGCGATAGTTAAAAGACGACAGCAGCCCGTGGTAGCGCGAGACTGCGGCCGTCTCGATGAACGTGACCGTCCCGAAGCCGCGGAACGGACGAATCGAATTGACGTTCGTGGAGTTGTTAGCCAGGAAGAACGCTTGAGTGTCCGCCGGGCTGACAAAGTTGATATTGCGACGATCCAGCAGATGATCGCCCTTTGTGCCGACATAGCTTACATCGAGAACTCCATTCTTGAAGACTTCGCGCTGCACGCCCAGGGACCACTGTTGAATCTCTGGCGTTACGAAGTTCGTGTCTATACCGACAACGGTCAGGATCGGCAGTGCTCCGGTGACGCTGCTTACGCCGCCCGAGGGGTTCGCCAACGTCACATTCGAGCTGAAGGTGGCCCGATTGACGAACGGCGGGTTGACCTGCGATGCATCTTGCACCAGGAAGCTGGCGATTTGGTCGTAGTAGAAGCCGTAGCCGGCGCGGATGATCGTCTTCCCGTTCTTGAACGGATCGTAGGCGAGGCCGACGCGCGGGCTGAAGTTGTTCTTATCCTTGCGGACGACGGTCCGCCCGAACGGCGAGTTCAGGCCCGCGATGACGAGGCCGTTGAGCGGATTGCCCGATCCACGCACAAGCGAAGCGCACAAGGGCGTTGTACAGGCCGGAATCTGCGCCGGGTTGAAAAGCGCCGGGATGAACGAGTTCAGCAAGTTGTTCTTATCAGTCGGTGGTACGAAGTATTGATAGCGCACGCCGAAATCAAGCGTGATGTTCGGCCGGAACTTCCAGGTGTCCTGCGCGAAGAATTCGCGCCGACCGAATGATAGGATGTTGGTCACATCGAACTGGTCCTCTGAATACGAATCGGCGCGCCCGAGTAGGAAACTGGCAAAGCCCACTCCGGTCTGCGACAGGTTCACACTGGTATTCGAGCGTCCGAGCGAGCCGGACTGGGTGAAACTGAATGAGCCTTGCGTGAGAGATCCCGTACCGACGTTTTCATTCTTGCCTTCAAATGCCAACTCGCCACCAAACTTGAAAGTATGATTGCCGCGTGTCCAAGTTACGTTGTCGCGGACCAGGTTGTTGCGATAGCGAATATCAGGTTGCTGGGCCGAGCCAATCTTTTCGATGCTGCTGATCTCGATGGTAGGGATGGCGTTAACATTATTCTCAGGATAGAACTCGGGGATGCCTGCGGAGCCTGAAAAGTCGGAACGCCGACTCCGTCCAATGAGTGACGAGACAATGTGGTTTTGAGAGAAATTATAGGACACCTCGTTAACCAACGCGGGTGACAAGAGGCTGGTCAGAGAGATCGCCAGAATCTGACCTGGGATGTTTGTATTCGTGGTGGCGACGTTCGGCAGATTAATTCCATTAAAGAGACCGCCTGGCTCTGTCGTTTGGTTGAGATCGTGCGTGTAGCGGCCGAACAGTCGGTGTTTGTCGCTGAAGTTATGGTCAATGCGAACCACTTCCTGCCTGGTATTTTGCAAGGCCACCGAAGTGAAAGTGAACTGATTTGTGCCGATGTTTGGCTGCGGGTACGCCGAAAAGAATGCCTGAGCTAATGGACTGATATCGCTTGCCGGGATGAAGTTGCCGGCGTAGGCGCGCCCCGCCGTGTTGAAGACCATGCCGGCGCGCGCCTGGAGCACTGCTCCGTTCGTGTCGGTCACGAAGAGCGGCGTGGCGGTCACGGTTGTGCCGCTCGTGCCGTTGGCTTGCAGGAAGAGCGAACTGCCGAGGTTGGCGGAGAAGTCGCCGCCGCGCTGCGCCAGGGAGGGAACAAGGGCTGTGGCCGCGGTCGTACCTCGCCGAATTCGACGAAACTCCTGCGAGAAGAAGAAGAAGGTTTTATTGCGTCCGCTCCAGTGGGCCGATCCACCTTCGCCAAAACGCGGCAGCATCACGGGGCCGCTAAAGGTTCCGCCGAAATTGTTGTAGCGCAATCGTGGAGTAGCCGTGCCGGGAGCAATGCTTCCATCAGCCCGACGCGGAACGCGCTTGTTGAAAAACGTGTTGGCGTTAAAGCGGTTCTGGCGCGCGAATTCGTATAGCGAGCCGTGAAAGTCATTGCTGCCACCCTTCGTCACGAGCGTAACCGTGCCGCTGCCGGAACGCCCGACTTCAGCCGTGTAGTTCGAAGTCAACACCTTGAACTCTTGGACCGAGTCAATCGTCGGCGTGGTTAATAATGTTATGTTTGAGCCTCCATCGACGTTGTTGACGCCATCTACAAGATAGTTAACACCATTGCGCCGCATGCCGTTGATCGACACGCTGGTGCGGTTGGTTAACCCAAGTGATGTCTCGTCAGCCAAATCCGAACTAACTCCGGGAATGCCGGATTCTAATAGTTTCAGAAAGTCGCGGTTGACCAACGGCAACTCACGAACTTGCCGATCGTTAACCAAGCTCTGTCCCGTGGGAGTGTTCTGTACACCGACGAGCTCGCTAGTTACCGTAACGACCTCGCTAACCGAACCGGCTTCAAGGACCACATCTATTAGGCGGCGATCTTTAGCGCTTAGAACGACCTCCTGGACGTACTTCTTGAAGTTGGTCTGTTCGACAGCAACGGTGTAGGTGCCTGGAGAGAGGGGAGCCACGCTATAACTACCATTCTCGGTTGATTGCGCACGCCGTTCGGCTCCGGTCGCCTTGTCTGTAACTAAAACGGTGGCATTAGGTATGACTGCGCCCGTTGAATCGAGAACACGGCCTGTGATAGTGGCGGCAGTGTCTTCTTGACCAAAAGCGACTCCGCTTGCGCTGAGGCAAAGCGCGAGTCCCAGAAAGATCGTTCGAAATACAATCTGTAGTCGGTGTGTCATGGCGTGCATCCTTTTCATCGTTAAGAAGATTTTGGCTGGTATCGAATCCCGGATCCGGCACCTAATTCGACCGAGGATCGGGGACGAACAAGTGCGAACAGCTGTGACTACGTTAATACGTTGAGACTACCCACTGGCGGAATGCCCAAGCCTTATACACCCACGCGGGCACGTGGAACAAGATGTTTCTACCGAATTCAGAAGCTGAATCTTATTAACCACCTCTTGTCGCGCTCTTCGTCGGAGCCGTGGTGGTAGCACCCCATCCTCGCAAGGCCACAGCAAGGCGCACCAGTCATCTCTCCGTCGGCAAAGACCAACTCACCGTGGACAAGCACGTAACTGATGCCGACTGGAAAATGATGAGGCTTTTCGAAGGTGGCTTGATCGCTAATTGTGTTTTCATCGACGTGACCGAATCCGCAGCAAAGCCTTCGCGGATCATGCCCCGGTCGCGAAAAGCAAAAATCTGGGTAGGCAACAAAGTCATCTTTCGAATCGCATCCTCAAATGAAAACACTTTTAGCTCGCGCGCCTATCGACCGAGAAGTCGCGCGTTATTACCATAACCTCCAGGGTGCGGCACGCTTTCATCCTGCTGGCGCACACCTCTGGTAGATTCGAAAATATGCGTCGTTCCATTCGTGGCCTGCGGCGAAGGTGCAAGCTGTGTCAGGATGAGCAGGCCCGGGAAGACGGCGACAGAACAGGTGTGCATCGGGAGACTCATTGTCGAAGAAACGCATGAAACCGCAACGGGTTTCAAAGTACGAAGCGTTATTAAATCTAAGAAGGTAACGTGAATGAAAGCAGCTTTACCCAGGAGCTTCGATTATAGGATTGGTTTCAGAATAATGATAACTAAAGATTTTTATCATTTCAATAAAGTTCACTGATACCGCCGCGGTCATGCAGCGGTATTGTTGGCAAGCAGTCCAAATGAGATCTAAAAGATGAATCGTGTGACGGAGGACGGATGAGTAGAAAAACTGCTTGACGAAGAATCTTCTCGCTATATACTTGCGGACATTCACAGGTTGCAGCGGCTTTTATTTGGATTCAACGTTCGGCGTTGAGCGTGGGTGAATCCGCGAACAATAGGAACAGTTGCATCCCAGTCACCGTTTTCTCAGACAACAAGTTGACAGCCATTGAGTGGAAGGTGAGCGCCTTCACTCCTCAACTCCCTGGAGGAACCCATGTTGAAATCCACACGCCTGATTCCCGTTTTATTTGTTCTGCTGGCTAGCTTCACGTCAATAGCGACCGCTCAAACCGGAACATCTCGCATCACCGGCCGCGTAGTTGATTCTAAGCAAGCCTCGATACCGGGCGCCACGGTGACTGTTACGAACGAAGCGACTGGCGTTTCGCAAACACAGACGACCACCGAAGCAGGTGTCTTCGCCTTCGCTTCGCTACCCGTCGGAAATTACACAGTCTCCGTCGAGCAAACCGGCTTCAAAAAGTTTCAGCAGACTGGTAGTGTCCTACAGGTTAATACCCCATTGTCAATAGACGCCGTCTTGGAGGTAGGGCAGCTTTCCGAAGTTGTCATAGTGCAGGGCGGGACAGAGCAATTGCAAACAGAGAATGCAACGATAGGGAACGTTGTCGAACAAAAGGCAATTGAAGCGCTGCCTCTCAATGGACGCAATCCGCTGACGCTGCTTACGCTCGAGCCGGGAGTGGTCCAACGCTCGGCCGGCGCCGCTGGTTCCGGGATTCACGTCAACGGTTCGCGTGACCGTGCTTTCAACGTCACGATTGATGGCATCGAAGCCAACGAATCTTCCGTCCCAAACCCTGTGAGTAATCTCTATCGTCTCAATCCTGACAACGTGCAGGAATATAAAGTGACCACCAACAATGCCACTCCCGAAGAAGGTCGCAACAGCGGTGCGTCCGTCTCCGTTGCTACGCGCAACGGCACGAACGAAATTCACGGTACAGCCTTTTACTTCATGCGAAACGATGCATTGAACTCCAACGACTTTTTCGCCAACGCACAGGGAACACCAAAGCCTGTCATCAAGCTGCACCAGTATGGCTTCGAGATGGGCGGTCCAATTAAGAAGGGGAAGACCTTCTTCTTCGGCAGCTATCAGCGCAATCAGATCGTTTCCTCGCAGCCGATTGACCAGACTTTCGGTCCCACTGTCATTTATACGGCCCTGGCACGCCAGGGAATCTTCCGCTATTTCAAGCCAGACCCGAATGTTCCTTTCAAGATAAACGGGACCACTATCACGCGCAACTCAGCGCTGCTGGTTGATCCTCTAACAGGAAATCTGGCTCCCGGTGTGCGTAATTGCTCGAGCAACACGGATACCAACTGCGTCTTCAGCTACAACATTCTCAGCAGTGGCCCAGCTGGAACGGCGCTCGATCCCGTGTCAGCCAAGATTCTCAATTCATTTCCCCTTCCTAACAACTTCGGCTCATTCAGCAACGGGGCTGCCAACGT
>JALYXE010000518.1 GCA_030947265.1 Acidobacteriota bacterium | reverse complement strand
CTGCAGACCCGTCCAGGCTTTGATGCCAACAACGTGGTGACTTTTGATATTCCACTCGGTCGACAGCGTTACGCTACGCCAGAAAAACAGGCGGACTTCTTCCACCGGTTAATTGATCGGACCAAGGCCTTGCCCGGCGTGCAATCGGCGGGCGTAGTTAATCTTCTACCGCTGGGAAACTCTGAGGAAGTACTCACCTTCAACATCGCGGGCCGTCCTCCGTTTCCGCCGGGTTCGGAAGCCGACGCCAACTACACGGTCGTAAGTCCAGGATATTTCGATGCGTTGAAAATTCCGCTTCTGCGGGGAAGGCTTGTCGGGTCGGAAGACCGAGACAAAACTCCACCGGTAATTCTCATCAGCGAATCCCTGGCGCGGGAGTATTTTGGGGGCCAGAACCCACTCGGACAACGCTTGCTGATTGATGCCGACACCGGCTCTTCTGACGACGCCGTTCCTCGCGAGATCGTCGGCATTGTTGGGGATGTTCGCCGCGCGTCTCTCGACGTTGCGCCCGCACCCGAGTTTTACCTTCCTTACGAACAAGTGCCGTTACGCCGCATGAACCTGGTTGTCCGGACAAATGCAGATAATCCGGCCAGCATTACGGCAGCGCTGCGCGGTGCCCTTAAAGAGATGGACGGCGACCAAATAGTCTGGCAAACCCGTACGCTCAATCAATTGGTTGGGGCTTCGATGGCGGGCCGGCGCTTCAATATGTTGCTCCTGGGTCTCTTCGCGTGCCTCGCACTGATACTAGCGGCCTTGGGAATTTATGGTGTAATGGCATACTCCGTCACAAGGCGGACCCATGAGATCGGAGTGCGCATGGCGTTGGGCGCGCAGATGTTCGATGTTCTGAAACTAGTCGTTAGGGACGGAATGGTGCTGGCAGTTATTGGCGTTGGGATCGGGCTCGGTGGAGCGTTTGCACTCACGCGGTTAATGAGCGCTTTATTGTTTGGCGTAAAGCCAACCGACGCTGCGACATTTCTCAGCATCTCGCTTTCACTGCTCGCAGTCGCTCTCTTAGCGTGTTATATCCCGGCGCGGCGCGCGGCCAAGGTGGATCCATTGGTGGCGCTGCGATATGAATAGCCAGAATGTCCGACAAGCTTCAGTCAGTCTTGTGGTAGTTTTTCAGGGGGTTGAGATCCCGGTAGCCCAGACTAAATGCCTAGAATTCTAATTGCAGACGATCAGGCGGACGTGCTCGCGGCGTTGCGTCTGTTATTAAAAGGTGAAGGTTTTGAAATCGAAACAGCGTCGTCGCCTGCCGGAGTTGTTAAAGCTGTCGATTCCCATGAACTCGATGTCGTCTTGATCGATCTCAACTATGCACGCGACACGACCTCCGGCAGCGAAGGGTTAGACCTACTCACCAGAATTCAAGCGATCGATCCCACTCTGCCGGTGGTCGTAATGACGGCGTGGGGCAGTGTCGCTCTTGCCGTCGAAGCGATGCGGCGCGGCGCCCGCGACTTTATTCAAAAGCCCTGGGACAACGCGAGACTGCTGACCGTTGTGCGCACACACGTTGAGCTCGCCGGCGCTTTACGTCGTGGACAGCGGCTCGAAGCTGAGAACCTGGCACTGCGTGACAGCGCAGCTGGAGCCAACTCAAACCTACCAAGGATCGTCGCCGAGTCACCGGCTATGAAATCGGTGCTGAAACTGGTCGAGCGAATAGGACCGGCGGATGCCAATATTCTGATTACAGGCGAAAACGGGGCAGGGAAGGAAGTGATCGCGCGAGCGTTGCATCGGGCCTCCGCACGAGCCGCAAAACCGTTGGTGTCTCTCAACGCAGGTGCACTCGCCGAGGGCGTATTCGAAAGCGAGTTGTTTGGTCATGTGCGCGGCGCCTTTACAGATGCGAAAGCAGACCGCGTGGGACGTTTCGAGCTGGCTGATGGTGGAACGTTGTTTCTCGACGAAATCGCAAACGTACCACTGAATCTACAACCAAAGCTTTTGCGGGTCCTGGAAACCGGGGAGTTTGAACGTGTTGGATCCTCAAAAACGCGCAGGGTCGACGTACGCGTACTGTCTGCAACCAATGCCGAGTTGACTGCTGACATGGCCCAGGGAAAGTTCCGGCAGGATCTCCTCTTTCGCTTGAACACTGTCGAGATTCATCTGCCACCTTTGCGCGACCGGCGCGAAGACATTCAACCGCTGGCCGAACATTTCCTGCGACAACACAGTGAGCGGTACCGGCGCGGGGTCATGGGATTCACACCTCAAGCGCTGGATGCTCTCCGTCAGCACGCCTGGCCCGGCAATGTGCGGGAGTTGGATCACGTGATTGAACGCGCAGTGCTGATGAGTTCTAGTAGTGTCGTGACGGCCTTCGACCTGGCACTACAGTCCACGCCTGAAGCTCAACTCTCGGCAAAGTTGGAGGAGATGAGCCTTGAAGAAGCCGAGAGGTTATTAATTAAGAAGGCTCTGGCTCGCTTCCAAGGAAACGCTAATCGTGCCGCGGAAGCGCTCGGTGTAAGTCGCAGCGCCCTCTACCGCCGCCTGCAAAAGTATGGGTTATCGTAATGTCCGACAAACTTTCAGTTTGTCGTGATCGCGAGCCTGTCAGTACCGCCTGCGGGAGCGAGTGGGTTGATACGAGCCGCAACACTCACCCGGCCGCTACCGCAGGCGGTGCTGACAGAACGACAAACTGAAGTTTGTCGGACATTCTATGGGTTATCATAGTGGCGTGAGTACACCTTCAAAGCCGCAAAAAGTCGGCATGCACACCACTCTCGACCCTGCGTTAAAGCACGGCGGCCGCGTGAAGTTTGAACGACGAGTTACTCTGCTGGCCCTCGCCGCCGGTTTTCCCGCGGTGGCCCTGTGTGCTTTGCTGCTCTGGTTGGACGACTACGCCGGGCGAACGCAGTGGACGATTGATCTCTTCCTGGTAATCGTCTGGCTGGCAATCGCCTTCAACCTCAAACAGCGCATAGTTCGCCCGTTACAAACGCTTTCGAACATTCTCGCAGCTATTCGCGAAGGCGATTATTCCATTCGCGGGCGGCGCGCAACTATGGGCGACGCGCTGGGGGAAGTGATGCTGGAGGTCAATGACCTCGGGCAGACGCTGCGCAACCAGCGGCTGGGCGCGTTAGAGGCAAGCGCGCTGTTGCGCACAGTCATGGGAGAAATTGACGTAGCAGTTTTTGCATTCGATGGTGAACAACGCTTGCGACTGGTGAATCGGGCGGGCGAGAAATTATTGGCCCAACCCTCCGCGCGATTACTCGATCGCACGAGCACCGAGCTGGGACTTGCGGCGTGTCTGAATCATGAGAATGGGGAAGGACCGCACACAATGCAGATGGTGTTTCCTGGCGGGGTGGGTCGCTGGGACATTCGCCGCAGTACATTTCGTGAACGTGGAGCACAACATCAGTTATTGGTCTTGACGGACCTGAGCCAAAC
>JALYXE010000513.1 GCA_030947265.1 Acidobacteriota bacterium | reverse complement strand
GAGAATTCAAAAGGCCCTTGGTACGGTTCCTTTCGCGCGACTTTTGGGTATCGAGCTTGAGCACGTTGGCACCGGCACCGCTACTCTGGTCCTCGAGGTTCGAAAAGAACTGACACAGAACCACGGTGTGGTGCATGGAGGAGCTATCGCTTCCTTAATCGATACCGCGACAGCGTTCGCCATAATTTCCGTTCTCCCTACAGGCGAAAAAGTCACAACCGTCGATCTGACGATTAGCTATCTGCGCCCGGTAACAGGGGGACGGCTGAAGGCCGTGGCCAAAGTTCTGAGGTCGGGGCGACGGCTTTTTGCTGTTTCGGCCGACGTCTTTGATGGGGCTGGAAGGTTAACTGCTACAGCACTTAGCACCTATATTACACTCAAGGCGAGGTGATAAATTTACCCCGATTTTGGCTAGACAGCTAGTGTTGATCAATGTAAAATGTGTTTGCCCTTCCTTTGCCTACCCCCAAAAGGGGTGGACGTCCTGCAAGTGAAACAATTTGAAAGCTCCCTCCTAAATCGTCCCCAATGTATTCCCTCTACGACTCACTCCTAGCCCAACATTCCAGACAGTTGATGCCCGTGCCCTGCGCGGCTTCGACGATCGCCCAACTGCATCGTTATTTCGAGGATGTCGTGCTTGAAAATAACCTGGCTGCTTTGGTGGTCGAAAGCTTGCCTACTTCTCCTGAGCGGCCCGCTCGGGACAGTGTCCGCATCAAAGAACTCGATAAGGCGGCAAAAAACCTTTTTCTTTGGGTAAGTCCGCAGGACGCACTTTCGAGCCTTGTGCTCAGCAGGGGAAAAGAAAACACCAAATCTGTTGTTTTCGAGCGAACCGACCAGGGAGATAACTTTGAGCGGTTTGTGGTGATTGCAGATGCCCGCTTCTCTGCTCTGCTTGCGTCGGTTCACAATGCCGACGAGGAAGATAGCTCCCGAGATCTTGTCATCTGGACTTTCGAGCCCGACGTGGTTTACTCAGCCCTGGAATACCTGATGGCTCGCGTCACTGCTGAGCATCCTTTTCACTCAAACGCCTTTGCGAAAGCGGTCCGCGCCTCTATGCCAAAGGCTACATCGCTTCAATTGACTTTGGGAGTAACTACAAAACTCGCGCGACTTTTGCAGGAACAGGCTGAACGCGAGATCGCCGTTAACCACCTCGCGACTGTGATCAGAAAAACGCTCGAGCTGGATAGCGTTTTGCAAACCGCTGCGGACGAGGTCGGTCGCGCCCTTAACGTCCACTCCTGCGCGGTAAGAGTTGAAGGTGTTCTCGTGGGTCGCCAGATGACCAAGTATTTTTTGCGCCCTGACCTAAGCCGAGATGAGATGGAAACATCCTTGCTAAGCGATGTGGATTCAGTTAGTAACCGGCTTTTAGAGTCACCGCAGGCGTATGTCGTGGAGGGTGATAACTCTGAAGCCACAACCGTCCTTCCCGATGCCGTAGTGCCTCTTATTTATCAAGGCGACTTGATCGGACTTTTATTAGTGCGCTCTGACGATACTTCGCGCGTATGGGCCGACAATGAGGTTCTGCTTCTACACACCGTCGCCGACCAGCTTGCCATCGCTGTTAACCACGCGCACTTGTATGCTCAATCGCAACAGCAGGCGCTGACTGATGGATTAACAGGCTGCTACAACCGCCGCTCATTTGAAAAGCAGCTCGAACGTGATTTGCATTTGGCGACTCGCATGCGCCAGCCGCTTTCATTAATCATGCTCGATCTGGACAATTTCAAACACATTAACGATCAGGCAGGTCACGAGGCCGGTGACTTGGCTCTTTGCATGCTGGCGGATAACCTCCACGCCGAACTGCGAGCTGTCGACACGGCTGCAAGATTTGGCGGTGATGAATTTGTAATAATCCTGCCGCAGGCAAGCACCGAAGGAGCAATGCTCGTCGCGGAGCGTTTGCGCAAACGGATCGAAGAGACTGAAGTCCCCGGATTTGGTCAAGTGACGGGTTCATTCGGTGTGGCAACTTTTCCAACCCATGCCTCCTCGCGAGACACCCTGGTGGTGGCAGCAGATCGGGCGCTCTACCATTCTAAGGAGGCCGGGCGAAATCGCGTCAGCGTTCCCGACGAACAGAACTGCCAGATCGATGTCCCTACCCTGGACGATAGAGAACGAGATGTTAATCTGATCGACGCAATGCAAAGACTGTAGTTTTAACCAGCCGTCTTCGCCTACCCCGCCTTCTTCCCTCTCTTGCAACAATTCCGCTCTCGCTTCTGGCGTCCAGACGCAAAATCGCGCATCATAAGCTTCGCTGTTTAGCTGAAGGTTGTGACGTTTTGCGGTCCTTTTGCGCATGGACGATCTACGAAAATTCGGGCGCTACTTTATTCCCTACAAGGTTTCGCTGACGATAGGCATCATATGCATATTGGCCAGCGCCCTTTTCAATCTCTATATTCCGCTGATTGTTGGCCACGCTATCGACGCAAACTGGGCCGAGATTTCATGGTCTCAGTTAACGGCTTCCGCGCTAAAAGTACTCGGTGCCAGCATTGTTAGCGGCACATTCCTGTTCCTTCAACGCCGAATACTTATTGGAATGTCGCGTAAGGTTGAATACGACCTTCGCCGGGATTTCTATGTGCATCTGGTCGATCAGCCTCAATCCTTCTTTCACGAACACCGCATCGGCGATTTTATGGCGCGCGCGACCAATGATCTGGCGGCAGTCAGGCAACTGGCGGGCCCCATGATCATGTACTCCCTTCAAACGGTATTCGTTGTGATTATCGTTCTGCCGCTAATGTTTCTAATAAACTGGCGGCTCACCCTGCTGTTGTTCGTAACAATGCCGCTCGTTTCCCTGACGGTTAAGTTCTTTGGCCAGCAGGTTCACGTACGATTCGAAAAAATTCAGGAGTTTTTCGCGCAGATTACTGCGCGCGCGCAGGAAAATTTTACCGGGGTGCGCGTAGTTCGAGCATACGCACAAGAAGATGCTGAGATCGCAGCCTTCAGTGAGTTGAACCGCGAATACGCGGAAAGGAATTTGGGGCTCGTCAAAATAGATGCATTGATGCGACCTCTAATGCAGTTTCTGATCGGAATGGGCTTTGTGCTTATCATCTGGGCGGGCGTGCCGGCGGCCATCCGAGGAGAAATCACGGTTGGCGAATTTACCGTGTTCAATATGTACTTGTTCCGACTGATCTGGCCGCTCATTGCCCTGGGATATGTCGTAAACCTCTATCAGCGCGGCACGGCAAGTTTGAAAAGAATGAATGCCATATTCGCTATCGCGCCTTCTATTGCAGATTCGCCGGAGCTGAAAACAAAGCCGCCGATTAACGGCGAAATTGAATTTCGGAATCTTACTTTCAGCTATCACCAAAGCGACCAGCCGGTGCTTACAGACATAGCCTTGATAATACCGGCAGGTCAAACGGTTGCCTTCGTGGGCAGAACCGGAAGCGGTAAGTCCACGCTCATCAGCTTAATTCCTCGCGTTGTTGAAGCGCCCGAAGACACGGTGCTTATTGATGCCGTTTCGACTAGAGATTACCCGCTTGCACAGTTGCGTTCGAGCATTGGTTATGTGCCTCAGGAGACTTTTTTGTTCAGCGATACGCTCGCTGAGAACATCGCCTTTGGTGTGGAGAAGGCTGAACGAAAGCAGATTGAGTGGGCGGCTGAAGTCGCGGGGTTAATTGAAGATGTTGAGGGCTTCCCCGATGGTTTCGATACGCTCGTCGGCGAGCGAGGTCTTACGCTTTCGGGCGGTCAAAAACAACGGACGGCAATAGCTCGAGCGATACTGCGAGAGCCAAGAATTCTGATCCTTGACGACGCTTTGTCTTCCGTTGACACCTACACAGAAGAAAAGATCCTCGGGAAATTACGCGGTGTAATGCGCGGCCGGACGAGTTTGATCGTTTCGCATCGCATTTCAACGGTTCGAGATGCCGACTCAATTTGCGTGCTCGACGAAGGGCGCATTATCGAGCAAGGCACGCATCACGAGTTGCTGGCCATTGGCGGCGAGTATGCTGATTTATATGAACGCCAACTGCTCGAAGAAGAGTTGGCGCTTACTTAATTGGAACAGTCACCGTGTCCAGTAAACAAAACGCTCCGATGAATGTAGATGGCCAATATCGCATGATGTTGATTCTATGGTCTGCGTTCATATCGACGATTTTCATCTACTTCTTTCTATCAGTCGTCTTACCTGGGCATGAAGAGGCAGAGAACAGATTGCTCACAATTCTGTTCAGCGCCACAGCCGCACTCCTGGTGGTCGTCTCATTTGCAGTGAAGAAGTATTTTCTTTCCCGATCTGTAGAGGCACAGCAAATCCGTCTCGTCAACACTGGTTTTGTTCTGGCCGCAGCCTTTTGCGAAACCGCTGCACTGCTGGGTCTGCTCGACCTTCTCATAGCTCGAGATCGTTACTAC
>JALYXE010000502.1 GCA_030947265.1 Acidobacteriota bacterium | reverse complement strand
GCGGAAGAGTCGAGTTGTGGAGCTTCGTTATTTCGGCGGGCTGAGCCTCGAAGAGACGGCCGAAGTGTTGGAGGTTTCTCCCATCACCGTGCGGCGCGATTGGCGTGCTGCAAAAGCCTGGCTCTACAGAAGGATGAAGGAATGAGGGATGAGGGATGAGGGATGAAGGTTGAATGAGATTTGCTAACTGCCGAATGATGATTGGAGGCCGTGGGCTCAAGTTCACCATCGGGCTCTTATTCATCCTTCATCCCTCATCCTTCATCCTTTAATGAGATGACTCCTGAAAGATGGCAAGAAGTGGAAGAGATGTTGCAGGCGGCGCTTGATCGCCCGGCGCAGGAACGCGCCTCATTCCTTGACGAAGCATGCAGAGGCGACGATGGATTGAAACGGGAAACAATTTCTTTAGTCGACGCTCACGACGAAGCAGGCGACTTCATTGAGCAACCTGCGATCGCGCGAGACGCACGCGTTTTGATTGGCGACAGTCCTGACGCGAACATTGGGCGTGATCTTGGTCCTTACAGAATCGTGCAGCGCCTCGGTGGGGGTGGCATGGGCGAAGTCTATCTCGCGCTGGACAGCCGACTCGACCGCCTCGTGGCTTTGAAGATCTTGCCCGTTTACTTCGCGTTGGACGACGAGCGCCTGCGCCGCTTTCAGGGGGAAGCACGAGCCGCTTCGGCTTTGAATCATCCAAACATTCTCACGATTCACGAAGTAGGAGAATCAAAAGGCGTTCCTTTTATCGCGACAGAATTTATTGACGGGCAAACGATTCGCGAATTAATTGGACGGCAGGAATTATCCCTCCCAGAAGTTTTGGATGTGGCCCAACAGGTGGCTTCGGCGCTCACCGCGGCGCACAAGGCGGGCATCGTGCACCGCGACATCAAGCCCGAAAACATCATGCGACGCACCGATGGCCTCGTAAAAATTTTGGACTTCGGTATCGCCAAGCTGGTGGAACAACGCCAAGTTGGCTCCTCCAAAGGATCTCAGTTTGGCGTTACAAACGAGACAGAAGCCGGCCTGGTGATGGGGACGGTCAATTACATGTCGCCGGAGCAGGCGCGCGGACTTCCGGTTGACGAACGCACGGACATCTGGAGCCTGGGCGTCGTCCTCTATGAAATGATGGCGCGGCATCTGCCGTTCAGCGGGGCGACGCGCATGGATACGATTGTTTCGATCCTGGAGCGCGAACCAAGGCCGCTTTCTGAAGTTGCGAACGGACTACATCCAACTTTACAAGCCTTAAAGCGTGTCGTAGAGAAGGCCCTGCGCAAAGAAAGAACTGAGCGCTACCAGACCACGGCTGACCTACTGGCGGACCTGAACGATGTCAGGCAGAAATCAAAAAGCGCGGCCCAATTTACGAATCTCGCTACCGCAAAGGCCGACCAAAAAGCACGAGAGGATTCGACACGACGTTATGCCTGGGCTCAGCTGGCGGTTGCCGTGTTGTTAACTGTGCTGGTAGCTGGGACATTTCTTTACAGGCGTTGGTTGCCGCAAGCACAGATTTTCACAATATCAGAAGCTCCAGCGACGACCGGAAAACTTTATAAGCAGATGAGTGAAGTGGAACGACTCAGTTTCATCGACCAACAGGAGCAACGCATTTCAACGATGATGGGCGACCGTCCCGTAAAGCTTAACGAAGAGGCATTGCGCGCTATCAAAGGGTACGTGGATCGTTATCTGGCCCGCAACCGCAGCACGTCAACCGAGCCGGGTGAAGAGAGCCTGATTGCAGTCTATGCGCGGGCAAGGCCTTATGTACCGCTGATCGCTCGTTCGTTTGCCGCGCGCAAAGTTCCGGTAGTTATCGGCATTTATTTGCCGGTGATTGAGTCGGCATATCGAAACTGTTATGAAAATGGTTTTGGCGCGAAGGGCCTGTTTCAGTTTTTGCCGCAGACTGCCGAGCAGTATGGCGTCGCACCCCGGGACATGTGCGATGTGGAAAAGATGACGCCCGCTGCCGCCCACTACATCGCCGATCGCATGGCCGAACTCGGAGAGGATTCGGAAAGTGTGACCCTGGTATTGCTCAGTTACAATCGTGGGCCGGAATGGGTGCGGCATACTTTGCGGGAACTAAGAGACACGGAGAACTACGAAAGAAATTTCTGGACGCTTTTTGCCCACCGCGACCGACTCGATGATACGTTTCGCGATGAAAACGCCGGCTACGTCCCAAACTTTTTTGCGGCAGCTATTATTGGCGAAAATCCCGAGACCTTCGAAATGCCGATGCCGCCGCTCTCGACCTTGAAGTGGTGAGCGCGCGAGGGACCGGGAAATAAAAATCCATTAGGACAGAACGCAGACTTTCTCTTTGTCGGCTAGTTACTACCCACTGCCTACCGACCCTCAGTGTTTCACGAAGATATCGTCCTGCTCTTTACCAGCAGAAGCAGGTTGGGCGGCTACCGGAGCAGAGCGCATGCTATTCATCGCCTGATCGGCCGAAAGAATTCCTGAGCTGCGCATTCTAAACTCGTCGACATTGGTTGCATTGTGTAGAGCTTCTTCCATCGAGATAAGGCCCGACTGAACGAGATGGAACAGAGACTGATCAAAAGTCTGCATACCATACTGCGAAGTACCGGCCGCAATTGCCTCGCGAATCAAAGATGACTTTTCTTCGTTGACTATGTAATCACGAATCAAAGATGTTGAGACCATTACTTCGACGGCGGGCACGCGACCTGCGCCCTTTGCGGCCCGCACCAGTCTCATAGAGATGACCGCCTTAAGAATGCCGGCGAGCTGAATACGCACCGACTTTTGTTGGTGAGATGGAAATGAAGAAACGATGCGCATAACCGTTTCGGTTGCGTCAAGCGTGTGCAGCGTCGACAAAACCAGATGACCAGTTTCCGCGGCGGTCAACGCCGTTTCGATAGTTTCATCGTCACGCATTTCGCCGACGAGGATTACGTCCGGATCCTGTCGCAAAGCCCCGCGTAGAGCTTCAGCGAACGATCGAGTGTCAACGTCAACTTCACGCTGCGTAACAAACGATTGTTTATCACGATGTAAAAACTCGATCGGATCCTCGATCGTTACGATGTGACCGCTGCGCCGCCCATTTATCCTGTCGATCATCGCCGCCAAAGTTGTGGATTTGCCGGAGCCGGTCGCGCCTGTCACAAGAATCAAGCCTCGCCGTTCCTCGGTAATGCGATCGATGACTGGAGGCAATCCGAGGTCTGATGTGCTTCTTGTCTGGTCGGGGATAACACGCAGGACGATGCTCACGGTACCGCGCTGCTGAAAGATGTTGGCCCGAAACCTCCCAAGACCATTAACACCATACCCAATGTCAACCTCCGAGACTTCCTTGAAACGCTGTTTTTGGCGGTTCGACATCATGGCGAATGCCATGTCAAGAGTGTCTTCCTGTTTCAAACGAGGGGCATCGGCTACAGGATGAAGTTCGCCTCCGATACGCATGACGGGAAACGCACCGACTTTCAGGTGCAGATCGGATGCGCCATGACCCGAGGCAACTCTTAGCAGATCATCAATTTTTAGGGACATATAGCGATTGACCTTTCGAAGCTCAGGAAACTAGGAAACGAGATTTGGATTGTAGTGCGTCGGAAGAAACGCGAGTCAAATACTGCGGGGAGCATCACCGCGACCAGTGGCGGTTAATGCTGAACTGAATAATAGCCTGTCATCACTATCAGCGTCAACGTTTAGCTCTTTTTGGTAGTATCTTAGGGCACTAGCCAGTTTTAGAGTTGCTTCCCGGGCAAAAGAAAGCAGCGAGCAGATGACACTGCCCGCTGCCGTATTCTGAGGAAGCCGGCGGCTTAATCTGTGGCCTTGGCCGCTGTTTGGTACTTCATGACCGGCTCTGTTAGTTCACTGGTCGAGGTGCTTAGGTCCGACTCTTTTTCCGGCTTTGAGCCATTGTTGCTCGGCTTTGCGCGTTTAGCCGGGTTGACGTATGTCAGCCAATCACCAGGCGCTTTTCGTTCTCCCTTTGTGATATCGAAGAAGGCCTTCTGGATTCTCTCAGTGATCTCCCCGCGACCACCAGCTCCCACCGTAATGCGATCCACTGAGCGGATAGGAGTAATCTCCGCAGCAGTTCCGGAGAAGAAGACTTCATCGGCGACGTAAAGCGCGGCCCGCTGGATGGTTCGCTCTTTCACGGTAATCCCGAGTTCCTGGCAAATTTGGATCACACTGTCGCGAGTAATCCCCGGCAGAATTGATGAAGAGAGTGGCGGGGTCAATACGACTCCACCGCTCACGATAAAAATATTCTCGCCCGATCCTTCCGAAACGTAGCCGCGATCATCGAGCGCGATACCTTCGGCAAAGCCGTTGAGCAATGCCTCCATTTTGATTAGTTGAGAGTTCATGTAGTTGGCGCCGCTCTTGGCCATAGCGGGCATCGAGTTGGGCGTCAGACGATTCCACGTTGACACGCAAACATCAACGCCCTTTTCAATGGCCTCGTCGCCGAGATACTTGCCCCAGTCCCACGCGCCGATGTAGCAGGCGAGTGGGTTAGGAAAGGGATTGACGCCGAAGGCTGGTCGCTGTTCATCCAGACTGCGGAATAGGATTGGGCGAATGTAGCACTGTTCCATACCGCTGCGTTGAACTAACTCAACTGATGCATCACATAGCTGGTGCAGGGTCCACTTGTGATCCATGCGATAGATCTTCGCCGAGTTTAAGAATCGTTGCATGTGTTCCTTCAAGCGAAAAACCGCGGGTCCCCTTTTGGTCGCATAACAGCGAACGCCCTCAAAAATGCTGGAGCCATAATGAAGAACGTGAGACATGACATGCACTCGCGCGTCGTTCCACTTTATGAACTGGCCGTCATGCCAAACGACATCGCAAATGCGCGGAGTTGCCACATCTTTCGCTTTGCCTTCTTTTGAGAACATACTGTTCTACTCCCTTCGGGAAATCAGTCTCGGGGAACGGATGGGCGAGGAAGCTCTAACTTCAAGTTGTGTGCAGAAACAGTTTCTTGAAAACCAATTCTACAGGAAGTTTTGTCGTTTCAGAAAGAGCGTGTTTTAGGGTCAATGAGAACACGGCACAATACAGTAATTTTGCTTTGCTTGGCAAGGTGCTCTTCATCGTCAGCTTCGAATACTAAGTGCAACCCGTTAGCTTGCGCGCAAACGCCGGCCGTCGTTACAGGGAACTGAAATAGGGACACTTGCTGCGCAAGGTGCGCTTGATTCAATAAGGGTAGCAAAGTAACATCAAAATGAATCACCAAATAGCTAAGACTGTTAATGCTTCACTCATTCCGGTGAAGTGTTGGAAGTATTCGCCCCAAGACCCGATTCGCTGTCTGGTTTTACTGGGCCTAATTTTACTTTTACTACTGTCTATCGACTGCCGCATGACCGAACAAAACGAACCCTCAACTCCCACAACGCAAGCAGACAATAATCCAGCAGACCCCGTCGCCATTCATCGGCGCGCAATTGCAATCGACATGCACGCTGATACGACGCAGCGTATGCTGGACGAAAAAGTGGATCTAACCCGGCGCTTATCGGCCGGCCATTTCGATTCTGTGCGTGCCCGCGAAGGTGGCCTGGACGCGCAATTCTTTTCAATTTGGGTTGAACCGGAGTTATTTGGCGGTGGTGGGCAAAGCGCGATGAAACGCGCCGATGATCAAATCGCTGCGGTGCATGCATTAACTGAAAGCCACCCGGAGGTTTGGAAGTTTGCCACCACGGCCGCTGAGATACGTCGCATTGTTGCTGAAGGAAAGATGGCTGCTCTGACTGGTCTCGAGGGCGGTTATGCGATTGACGAGCGAATTGAGAACGTGGAGCGTTATTACAAGCTGGGAGTACGTTACATGTCGCCGGCCTGGAGCGTTAGTACGAGCTGGGCCGGCTCCTCGGGCGATTCGTTGGGCCAGATGCGCGGCTTGAATGATTTCGGCAAGCAAGTGGTTCGCGAAATGAACCGGCTCGGAATGATGGTCGACGTTTCGCACGTTTCCGATCCCACCTTCTGGGACATTGTGAAAATCTCTACGAAACCCGTGATCGCGACGCATTCCGGTTGCCGCGCGATTGCAGATGTGCCACGCAATCTCACCGACGATATGATTCGCGCATTGGCCAGGACTGGTGGCGTCGTTAATGTGATCTTTTATCCCGAACACCTCGAGCCAGGATGGAGCGAAAAGAAGAAAAAGGTTGACGCCGACATCGCCGGCCTGGTCCAGAGCGCTTCGGACCAAGAAAAGGGCGACGCTGTACACAAGAAACTCGAGCGCGACCGGGTGAGACGCGAGGAATATGCAAAGCGTTTGCCTCGCGTCAGTGTCTCCCGACTTGTCGATCACATAAATCACATTGTGAAGCTGGTCGGGATAGATTCCGTGGGAATTGGATCTGACTTTGACGGCGTGCAGGCGACGCTCAGCGACCTGACTGATGTGTCCGAGTTGCCCAACCTCACGCGCGAGTTGTTACGACGGGGTTATTCAGAAAGCGACATCGACAAGATCCTTGGTGGCAACATGATGCGAGTCATGAACGAAACTCAAGCAAAATAGTCTCTGTTGGCTGTGGGAATACTTTGCGACCTTTGCGTTTAATAAATAGTTCGGAGGAAGAACTGTTAAGAAAGAATTCGCCGCAAAGAGAGAAAAGTGCGCGCAAAGAAGCGTCAAGAAAAATTGCAATGGTATCGAGACCCTCAATAACGCAACGACCACGCATCGGTTTTCACGCGCCGATCAAAGGTGGCCTCCACCAGGCACTCGTAGTCGCCAAAGATATTGGATGCGACACGGTACAACTGTTTTCGCGTAATCCTCGTGGTTGGGCCGCAAAGCCACTGACCGCAGCCGATGTTTCCTTATTTAGGAAGGTACGCCGCCAAACCAAACTGAAACCGGTCATGGTGCATTGCAACTATCTTGTTAATCTCGCCGCCGCCGACGATCTGATGCTACAAAAGTCGCGGGCCTCTTTTCGGGAAGAGGTTGAGCGTGCGCTTTTGCTTGGCATCGACTACCTGGTTGTTCATCCGGGAAGCGCGCGAGGATCTTGCGAGGCGGACGGGATTCGCACGTGTAGCGCGAGTCTTAAGTTTGCTTGCCGCAGGCTGAATTTAGGAAAGCTGCGGATCCTTTTGGAGAATACAGCGGGACAAGGCGAGTGTATTGGACATCGTTTCGAGCATCTACGCCAGATTATGGATGCCTGCCAGAAGCTACCACTCGGGATTTGCTTCGATACTGCCCACGCATTCACCGCTGGGTACGACATCCGCGAGGAGGAGGGTTTAGAGGCCTTAATTGACAAGCTCAACAGTACGGTTAAGACGAAAAATGTCCGCGCGATTCACTTTAACGATTCGCGGGCCGCCTACAATTCGCGCGTCGATCGACATTGGCATATCGGCGAAGGTCACATCGGTAGTGAAGCACTCCGGCGGGTTGCCCGTCATCCGAAACTCGCTCACGCCGCATTCATTCTCGAAACGCCCTACGACGATCCGAGGGCAGATCTCCAAAATCTGACCATGCTGCGCTCTTTCGTAGAAACGGCGCCACAATGTAGATAAAGGCGAAGTAATGTCCCACTCTGACTTTCTCTATAAGTCCTCAGTGATCTCTGATGTCACAAAGAGCGCACAGAGATTCGAAAATTAGCACACTACCCAAGGCGATGAATGTTAGACAAACGCGTAATCACTGCGCTAAGATGTGGCTGAAATCAATAAGAGTGATGAAGAATTTTCAACCAGTCTCGAAACTCCTCCTACCGGTGCCGCTTCTGCGCTGCGCTTTCTAGCGCGGTTTAGCGGAGCGGCGCACTCCTACTCCAGACCAATTATATTCTTCAACGGCGGGCACCCGGCTCTAAGCTGGCTCCGCAAACTAACAGTTTGCGTTACAACTGAAGCCAGGCGTCGGATCTAATCGAAGCTTTTTGCGTTCGTCAGAATTCATGTTAAGTGTAGAGACAGGCAGGACAAGAATGGCAATGGACGAGAAATACTTTCCGGAACAGATAGAGAAGAAGTGGCAGCAACATTGGGAACAATCGCGAGCGTTTGAGGCGCAGTCCGCAGATCCGCGCCCGAAGTTTTATTGCCTCGAGATGCTGCCTTACCCGTCGGGTTTTCTTCATATGGGCCACGTGCGCAATTATTCCATCGGGGACGCGCTCGCCTGGTACAAGCGTTTGCAGGGGTTCAATGTGCTGCATCCGATTGGCTGGGACAGCTTCGGCCAACCTGCCGAGCAGGCTGCGATCAAACGTGGGGTGAATCCGCGCGCCTGGACTGAAGAAAACATCGCTCACATGCGGGGACAACTCAAACGGCTGGGAATCAGCTACGACTGGTCGCGCGAAATTGCCGCGCACCGTCCTGACTATTACAAGTGGGATCAGTGGTTCTTCCTGAAGATGTATGAGCGGGGATTGGCTTATAAGAAACTGTCGCCGGTCAACTGGTGTCCTAAAGAGGGCACGGTGCTTTCCAATGAGCAATCGTCGGGTGGGGTCTGCTGGCGTTGCGGCGCGACGGTAGAGAAGCGAGATCTCGAGCAATGGTTCCTGGGCATCACCCAATATGCGGAACAGCTCATCGAAGACATCAAGCAAATCGAAACGGGCTGGCCGGAGAAGGTCTTGAAGCGGCAGCGCGATTGGGTTGGAAGAAGTGAAGGCGCCTATATCGACTTCGCTGTGAAAGACCGCGATGAGAAAATTGGCGCGTTTACGACACGTATCGACACGATTTTCGGGGCCACGGCAATAGTGCTTTCACCTGAGCATCCGCTGATTGATGAACTTTTGGAAGGTTCTTCATTGAAGAGCGACGTCACGGCGTTTGCTCAAAAGATCAAGACAAAAAAAACACAGTCCCCTGACGCCTCGGAAGAAGAAGATGCGAAGGAGGGAATTAATACCGGGGTCCTGGCGATAAACCCCTTCAGCCGAGAATCGATTCCTGTG
>JALYXE010000493.1 GCA_030947265.1 Acidobacteriota bacterium | reverse complement strand
GCCCTGATTAACATCGCAACCTCTGCGCTGTCCATCTTTATGATTCAGGCGCTCGATGGGTGGCATGGCTTTAAGACTATCGACTCGCTTTCGGCAGGATTGAATTTAACTGGAACAGGCAAAGTCCTGATGATAGCGATGGGACTCGCGAGCCTTGGTATCACGGGTCTGCTGTTGGCGAGAATCAACTGGCGCTCGCGGGACTTTAATCTGAAGAGCCAGCGAAGGGATATCAGGCTGGTTAATCTGCCCAGGGGGAAACCTGCTGTTCCGGCTGTAGCGAATGTGGATTGAAGATTGCGGATTGCGGATTGAAGAATTGGCTCAACAAAGATGATGATCGAATCTGGCGCGGGGTCGGCAGGGGGTTTGAAAATCCGCAATCCGAAATCCGCAAGCTAAAATCAAAAAGATGCCTTTAGTTAAAGTTCCCAAACCAAAGTTTATCGAAAAGCTTCAACGCTTTTTCATGGTGGATCTTTTGAAAGGTCTGCAACTGACTCTCAAATATAACGTCGGCGCTCTTACCGACAAGGATTCGGTGGCCGGCAAAGGCATTTATACCGAGCAGTATCCGAAGGTCCGGCCGGACGTCGCGCCGCGTTTCCATGGCGCCCCACGCCTGAACATGGATCCCGAGACCCATGACACGCTCTGTATCGCATGCAATCTATGCGCAATAGCTTGTCCGGAAGACTGCATCGACGTACTCGCGATGGACGTGGAGATCATTGTGGCGGGAAAGCCGCGCAAGAAAAAAGTGCTCGACGAGTTTATCTTCGACACATCGCGCTGCATGTTTTGTGCGCTTTGCCAGGAAGCGTGCCCGACATCGTGTTTGGAATTAACTCAGGATTTTGAATTGGCCACTTATTCTCGCGCGGGTTTTGTTTGGAACCGCGAAATGCTTGAGCAGGGCAGGGAAACCGTGAAGTACACCAGATGATTGCCAATTTCCGATTTCCAATTGCCAATTGCTGGGGAGAGCTGACGAAGATTATGGCAAGATCCCGTATCTCAGCCTCCAGGACTCTGATACAAAGCAAACCGACGGCGGGCAATCGAGATTCGACAGTGATTTCAAATCGGCACTCGGCAATTGGCACTCGGCAATGATCTTAACTGGTTGGGAAGCGGTCTTCTTCTGGGTTTTCTCTATCGCAGCCATTTTCGCAGGTCTTCTAACTGTGATGGCTCGCAACACCATTCACAGCGCTCTCTTTTTGATCTCTTCGCTCGTCTCAGTTGCTGCACTCTTCATCTTACTTCATGCAGAATTTATAGCCGGCGTACAGATCCTGGTTTACGTCGGCGGCGTGATGGTTTTGTTTCTATTCGTGATCATGCTAGTCAACGTGGGCTCGGAAGAACGTGGCAGTGAAGAGATTTTCAACCGGCCACGTCAGGTTGCGACCAGCGTTATCTTTTGCGCCCTGCTGGTTGCCGGACTTCTCTATGCAATCAACCTCGGTTACGAGGGCTTTCTCAAGCGAGACCAGGTAGAGATTACTGCGGCCGCTGGACAGCGCCAAACTCGTGAGCAAAACCTGGCAATGGGTGCCACAAGATCATCAAGACTCACCACAGACACGGAACGAGTTGGCAACAACCTTTATCGCTATGCTTCGCTGCCCTTCGAAATCGCGAGTGTGCTCTTGCTAGTGGCAATCATTGGCTCGGTTATGCTGGCGCGAACACTGAAACAGGAAGCGGTGGTTGATGATGTTGCGCCCGACGTCTTGCAGAAAGAAGCTGCTCCAGAGCCCGAACTGGCAACAATTCAGACTGACGCAATAACGTAACCGCTCATCCATATTCTTATGCTTAAACTTTTCGCTCCGGCATTTGGTCTGTTGATTCAAGAAGCCGCCAATGGACGCTTTGTGACCGCATGGGAAAAGGTGCAGCATCCCGACCTGTCCAAGTTTCTTGTCATTGGCGCGTTGCTCTTCATCATTGGCGTGGCCGGCGTTCTGACACGCCGCAACATTATCGTCATCTTCATGTCGATCGAATTAATTCTCAACGCCGCGAATCTCAACTTCATTGCTATGTCTCGCTACTTGCAGGACACGGGAAATGTTAACGCTGTGGCCGGCCAGATTTTTGCGGTGTTCGTTATCGTGGTTGCCGCCGCGGAAGCGGCCATTGGTTTAGGAATTGTGATTGCGCTGTACCGGAATAAAGAAACAATCTGGGTGGACGAGATTGATATCCTCAAATGGTAGTCCAAAGTCCAACGTCCAATGTCCAAAGTCAAACTGACTCGCGGACGTTGGAC
>JALYXE010000492.1 GCA_030947265.1 Acidobacteriota bacterium | reverse complement strand
CCTACGGTAAGTTAATCCGCTGCACATTCTGTAGTAACTCTCAACACGCGTCCCGTTCGTCTAGTGGCCTAGGACACCGCCCTTTCACGGCGGCGACACGGGTTCGACTCCCGTACGGGACGCCAATTCTTTCAATCACTTACAAGACATCACGATTTCGCCGCGGGTCCAGAAAGGTCCATTAACTAAATTACCGCTCTGCGAATACCCGGAAGAAGCATCTTCACAACCTTGTTCTGCGCCTCTCGCTTTTCATCCGTCACAGCCTGGACGTAGGTGTCCATCGTGACCTTGAGATTGGCATGACGCATGAGCTCCTGAATGACTTTGGGGTTCTCTCCATTGGCATTCAGGATCGTCCCAAACGTATGACGGAAGGTGTGCCAGCCGATGCGCTTCTGTAAGCCAATTTTGTCCGCTGCTCGCTTGATGTAAACGCGATAGATAGACTTTGGCCAATACGGCTGCGTACCTTTCTTGGCAGGGCTCGCATACACCCAGTCGCTGGGACGGTTGTAAATCGTTTTCATCTTCCAGAGCCGCAGTGATTTCGCCAATTCCGCATTCATCGGAATTGGCTTTTGCGAAGCTTCGGTTTTTGGCGGCCCAATTCTCTGCTTCACAATCGAGCGCCGGATGTAAATGACACTTTTCTTGAAATCCACATCCTCCCATTTGAGTCCCAACAACTCGCCAACTCGCAAACCACTTGCTCCGTCCAGAAAGACAGCCGTACGGAAAGGCTCTGGAATGGCACTCAGTAGTTTGACGAGTTCATTGATTGTCAGAATCTCAGGAACCGATTGTCGTTTTGCGCTTTGTCGAACACTCGTGATCGGGTTCCTCGTGGCCCATTCCCACCGAATCGCGTGAGAGTAAAGCGCGCTCATGATGTTTCTGATCTTTGCCTTGCTACCTCTCGCCAGCGGATCACCATTCTCGAAACTGAGAGTCTTCAGCCATTGCTCTACTGCCACAGCTTTGACCTCAGACAAATGGTGGGACCGCCAGCGAGGTAAAATCCACTTCCTCAAATAGCCATCGTAAGTATCCTGCGTGGACCACGACTTTCGCTCGTCCTCATCCGAGATTCCCTCCGGGTCTTCCTTAAAGAAGATATCCGGTAGTTCGTGTTCTCGATAGTGGCACACTAAAGCTTCCACGCTAATATCCTTGTTGGCTCCTTGAAGAGTGAGTTGGTTGGCGTTTAGACGCAATCCATCTAACGCGGTTTGAGCGAGTGACTCGTTCGGATAATCCTCGAAAGAACCGACGATCTTCGACCGCCTCTTGCGAGTTCCATCTGTTTGAGCCTCTCGCCATCGGTATTCCCAGACCTTACTTCCGTCCTTGCGCCTGCTAAGTCGCAGTTGTCCTCGTTGGTAACGTGCACGCCTCATACTTACCTCCTTAAGAGTTGAGGCGGCATGGATAGCTGACTAAGTTTACCTTACGAGTCAACCACTCATCTAGATCGGCGCGCCGGAATCGCCAGAGTCTGCCGATTTGAATTGACGGGATTTCGCCGCGCCGCGCCATGCGAGTTAAGGTGCGCGGACTGATGCGAAGATATTGCGCAGCCTCGCAACTATTCCAGATCGATCCGGTTGGATTGCGACCAAGAGAGAAATCAGAAACTGTTTGACTTAAATTGTTCATTTGTTCCGAACCTCATCAGGCGAGTCTTGCTTCGATGCTTAACAAAGCGTCGCTGACTTGCGGGTTCAAGAGGTGTGCCACGGACGCGGTGTTCGGCACATGATTAAAAACCCTAGCTTTTTGTCACTCAGTTAGGGAGATTCGGAATTACTTGTCTTGAGTTTCAACCTACCTGTGCGTAAAGCGTGACGGTTGATCTGTACGTACTTTGATGAAAAACGCGGTTTGGTGCTAGGCAGCTTGGGGACCCTGATCACTTGTGTCAGTGACTTCACAGAGGAGGCGACCTTGCCGATCGTCATCATCGACCGAAGCTATAGTTGCAACTGATGTCCCCTCAGCCGCCAATAGTTGATTTTTAATCTCTAAGGCCAGCCCATACGCGTGATCTTGAGCCTGCTTAGTCCTTGCGTTAAATAACTCGTGGATTTCTTGGGGACTCTTGCCCGTTTCTTTCAACCGGGGTGCCACGAGATGCTCCCAGAGACAAACCCTCGTCGCGTGAGCTTCGCTAAGGGCTTCCTGCAAGAGTTCCAGGCTAATGCTTCCAATGCGGTACTCTGTCTCGCCCTGGCCAATGATCCGAAGGAGAAGGGTCTGAATTGTCTCAAGGATTTCGGATTGCTCCTGCGGGGGGGGAGTTTGTGTTGGCGCCTCCAAGGGCACGAGCTTGCGACGACGGGCAGCCAGCGCTTCATCTACTAACTGTCGAACAAGCGGCGCTTCCATTGTGGTTCCCGTGGCTTCCATGATGGCCTGAATTTGTGTCGCCTGATCCACATAGAAATTAAACGACGTTACGCGTTTGGTGAGTGCCCGTTTGGTACTTCTGAACCGCTTTTGCATGGTGGTTTCTCCGTCTCCTTGACTGAAATTACCCTTTCCGATTTACGGCAAAAATAAGTCTGCAAGTGCTGCAACTAAAGAGACTTGTTCTAATTACCAGTCTGACCAGTTTTATTTATTTATTTTCTTTATGACAAAGCTACTGAAAATAAAAGGCTTATGCGCGAATCGAGTTTGGTTTTTCGTTCCTATCTTGTCTGCCCACTTTATTGCCCTGCTTTATTGCTTTATCGCCTCACTCCCAAAG
>JALYXE010000488.1 GCA_030947265.1 Acidobacteriota bacterium | reverse complement strand
TGTCGGTGATTCCGCGAATAGCAAGGTTGTTAGCTTCAGTTCCGCCAGACACGAAGACAATCTCATTGGCTCGCGCGCCAATCAGTGCTGCAACCTCACGTCGTGCCCGGTCCACGGCCGCCCTGGCTTCCTGCCCGAAGAAGTGTACGCTGGATGCATTACCAAACCTTTCAGTCAGATAGGGCAACATGGCCTCGACCACCCGCGGGTCGGCAGGTGTCGTCGCACTATGATCCAGGTAAACTCTGCGGACATTGGTCATTGATTAAGCTGCCACTCGCCAACCACTAAGACAAAACCAGCATCTGATGGCCAAGTTCTTTGTGCTCGAAGGATTTCCCTTGTAATACCGGTGAATAAAGGTATGACACATCGAGACGATTTGAGTCTAGGGCGCACCAATTAGACGGTCAAGCATACCGTAACGCAAGCCGTCGGCTTGCTGCAGGAACACGCGGTCGCCAACGGGGCAGCGTCGCTGCGTGTTACGTCCGGTTTGCGGTACAACCCGACGTCGGGCACCGCCGCCCGCCCTTATGATTGTTGCCCCGCCGGTTGGGTGATAGCATCACGTTGCACGAGGTTAGGCTCTCCCAACACAACTACGGCCGCTCCGTAGCCGTAAAACTCCTGGAAGGAACAGCAAATGAAATATCTAAAAACTTTCCTGTTATCGCTGGTGGCAGTAGCCATGACCTCGTGGGTGGTACCAGTAATAGCGGGAGCGTACACAGGCGCATCGCAGGGCCAATCGACGGCCCTGGAACGCGGTTATCGCACGGGCTACTCAGACGGCTACAACGCCGGCTACAAGGACATAGCCGATCATGCGAGTCGGGATTATCAGAACAAGGATGACTACCAACATGCCGACCGGAATTACAACGAAGCATGGGGACCCGTTGAAGACTATCATAGCGGCTACCAGCAAGGGTTCGAATCAGGGTACGCCGCCGGCTACGACCGCCATCCCTTCGACTCTTCCATACCCACCGGACTCCGGCAACGCGGCAATGTAGATTCTCAGGCGACGAGCGCTCCTGCTGACAACACTTCGCAGGACACGTCGACTGCTGCAGGACAACAACAAACTGGTTCCGTGCCAAGTGGTTCTGCGATAAGTGGATCAGTCGTTATTCCGCGCGACACCAATCTTTTAGTTGAGTTGCAGTCCAGTCTCTCGAGCGATGTCAGCCAGCGCGGCGATCGTTTCGAGGCGCGTGTAATTGAGCCGCGAGAATTTGAAGGCGCCATCGTTGAGGGACGCGTGACGCGCGTCACCCGGGCAGGAAAAGTGAAGGGAACGGCCGAACTTCAACTCTCGTTTGAGACAATACGCATGCCAGACGGTCGCACCACCGGGTTCAGCGCATTGGTAGTTGAAGTTGTTGATGTGGGCACCAGAGATGGGGTCGGCACGGTGGACTCCGAAGGCGGCGTGAAGGGAAAAAACTCTACCCGGGATGACATCTCAAAGGTTGGCGCAAGCACCGGCATCGGAGCAATCATTGGCGCCATAGCCGGAGGCGGAAAAGGTGCGGCCATTGGTGCGGCCATTGGAGGCGCGGTTGGAACCGGTTCTGTTCTCACCAAGCGCGGAAACGATGTTCGTCTTGCTCGCGGCCAACAATTAAGGATTCGCACGGCAACTGAAACGCGTATCCAGTAAGACTCCACGAGTGAAAAATCCACGCGCAGAAACGGCGACGCGGGGACGCGGCGCCAAAACGCCTTCTCCCCGTCGCTCGACGTCCCCAAGCCTCCCTGGTCCTCTGATCACTCTTCTTACAGATTTCGGTACGGCGGACTACTTCGTTGCCGCGGTAAAGGGAGTGATTCTAGGTTTAAATCCGCACGCACGCCTCATAGACATAACCCACGAGATTCCTCCCCAGGATATTGAAACGGCCGCGTTCACTCTACTTGCTGCCTGCTGGTCTTTTCCTGTCGGCACAATTCACATTGCTGTCGTGGATCCCGGGGTTGGGTCATCACGCCGGCCGGTTCTTATCGACTTGGATGGGCATTTCTTTGTTGGTCCTGACAATGGAATCTTTAGTTACGTTTGTGACAATCGGGCCAACCTTGGGTTAAAGCCAGCGATATTTCATCTTACCAACACCCATCATTTCCGCCATCCGGTGAGCTCTACATTCAATGGCCGAGATGTTTTCGCGCCTGTTGCGGCCGCGCTTTCTAACGGCGTTCAACCACAGACGTTGGGAACGGGAATAACCGATATCGCACGGCTGAAACCGCTGCGACCCTTTGCGTCGCAGGATGGACATCTTGAGGGCAGAGTCATTCACATTGATCGCTTCGGAAACTGTGTGACAAACATCAGCCAGAATGAATTGTCTTCCGAGAGAATCTCTGCCGGTGTGTCCTTAACTCTTAATGGCAAGTCCGTGAAGTCGTTTAGAAGTTACTTTGCTGAGGAAACCGGTATCCCGGATAAGCTATTTGGCATTTGGGGCAGCGCGGGTTTTCTGGAGATTGCCGCGTCAAATGAGTCGGCAGCAAAAATTCTTAAGGCGCAGCGCGGTGATTCCTTAATTGTCTCCGCACCATGAAAAAGATCACCTTGCCTCCGCAGTGGTTCGAAGTCCCGTAGCCGACTGCCTGCGGAAAACCGCGTGCCTTGCCCATGCGCGCCAAAGTGACTCAAAGCCGTCGCGCCTCTATATATAATCAACTAGGGTTGCGAAGCCCAACTTGTCACGTTCTGGTTCTGTTTGTTATCTTCGCTCCCACTAAAACTTTCATGACTAACAAAGCAAACGCGCCGGCAGCTTCCGCAGCGGGACTTCGAGGAGTCACGGTTGGGAACTCATCTATATCTGACGTCAACGGCGAAAAGGGCGAGCTGATCTATCAGGGCTACAACATCCATGATCTGGCAAAGCATTCCAACTTCGAGGAAGTTATTTTTCTGCTTTGGAACAAGCGCCTTCCTAATCGAGCGGAGCTTTCCGAACTACAGCAATCACTAAGAAAGTCTTACGAAATACCGGTTGACCTTATTCAGCTGATCAAGCAATTTCCGCGCGAAGCTGATCCAATCGATGTATTAAGGACCGCGATCTCGGCGCTCGAATTCTACGACCCCAAAGCCCGAGATCTTTCGCATGATGCAAGTGTCAAGACAGCCATCAAACTTACGGCCCAGTTCCCGACAATAGTTGCCGCCGGTGATCGTATTCGCCGGGGACTGGAACCAGTACCGCCGGATCCGTCTTTGAACATCGCGACAAACTTTCTTTACATGCTCAAGGGCGAAATGCCTTCAGAACGCAATGCCCGCATATTCGATGTCTGCCTGGTCCTTCACGCCGACCATGAATTGAACGCATCAACATTCACGGCCAGAGTAGTTGCCGGGACCCTGGCTGACATGTACGCCTCCGTCACTGCGGCAATAGGCGCATTGTCCGGGCCGCTTCATGGTGGCGCTAATACCAACGTCATGAAAACGCTGCTGGAAATCGGCGAAGTCGACAAAGTTGAACCTTTCATTAAGAAGGTGCTGGCGGAAAAACGGAAAATCATGGGCTTTGGGCACGCCGTCTATCGCACTGAGGATCCGCGGGCAAGTCATCTGCGGCAGTTCTCAAAAGAGGTAGGAGAAGAGGCTGGGGGATCTAAGTGGTACGAAATGTCTCGCAAACTTGAAGAAGTGATGATGCAAGAGAAAGGACTTTATCCAAACGTCGATTTCTTCTCCGCTTCAACATACTACATGATGGGAATCCTGCTCGACCTCTACACTCCAATCTTCGCTATAAGTCGCATCAGTGGTTGGACCGGCCACATCCTCGAACAATACGCCGACAATAAATTGATTCGCCCCCGCGCTGAGTATGTGGG
>JALYXE010000479.1 GCA_030947265.1 Acidobacteriota bacterium | reverse complement strand
CAGTGAGCGCTTGCGGAAATTGAAGGTTTTTTGAAATGAAGTCGCGGCGAAAATCGGCGCTTCCCAGTTGGCCAGTACCTGGGTCAACCAAAGCATTGGTATCAAAGAACAGTTGTCGCGCACCAAGCTTGAAGTCATCAATAGTGCGGAGTAGCGCACGGTTATAAAAGAGTCCAGCCCCAAATCTAATTACCGTCTTTCCGGACTTAAAGGGATCATAAGCAACGGAGATCCGAGGTGCCCAATTATTTCGATCTCGAATGATGCTCTCATTCTCATAACGTAAGCCGTAGCTGAACACCATGTTCGTAAGCACCCTCCACTCGTCCTGGATAAAGAATCCCATGTAAGTGTTCTTCTGCATCGATTCGGCCCGGAAGTCTTGCCGGAAGCGGCTCACCGAGTTGGCCAGAAAATCAGTGGCGTTCCGGAAACTGAAAGTTCCCGATATGTCCGAAAGATCTATGAAGGTCGAGCGAATGTAATGAACGTCGCCGCCAAACTTGAGCGAGTGAGCATCGCGCACCCAGGACACAACGTCTTGCAATTGAGCGCGCGACTCACGGCGATCAGTGGCGCCCGAAGTTGAGGAGCCGGCGACAAGAGTGCCGGAGCGCTGGTCAGCGTCACCGGAAGGCAATGGGTCGTTTAAGGTAATTAGCACCACTGGTTTCCCGGTGCCTCCGCCTGCCGCCACCGCAGGCGTCAGGCGCGAGAACTGAATTCGGGTTTGATTGACGAGCGTTGGCGAGAGGACGAGGTTATCGGTGTAAGAAATAGCGTCGGTGCCGCGCCGCTTGCCCAGCAACGCATCCGCCAGTCGATTGCCGCCGCCAAACTGGCGCAGATTGTCTTGCCGTCCCAACTGATAAAGCACGGAGCTGTTGTGCAGATCTGAGAATTTATGATCGATGCGCGTCGTGAACGTGTGATTCTTGAGAGGTGTCTTGACAGTTGAAACGAACGGAGCGATTCCCACTTTGAAACGCAGTTCCCCGATCAGTTTCGGGTCGGTGACTGTCGGAGCTGGAAGCGGAAAGAGCGCGTTCTGTTGGATTGGCACGAGCGTGTCGATCGTAACGGAGTCGAGAACCGTGTCATATTCGTAAGCAGTGAAGAAAAACGTTCGTTCGCTTCCATCATGAAGCGGCATCCTGACCGGACCGCTAAATGTGAATCCCGGATTGTGCTCTTCGAGCGGTAGTCGCGGCAGACCACGCGCCTGGTTATTAGAGGTATTAGCATTAAGAATGTCGTTGCGAAAAAAGTAGAACAGACGTCCGCGATAACGATTTGAGCCGCCTCGCATTAGTAGGTTAATGCGTCCACCGGAAGCGCGACCGTACTCCGCAGCGAATTGGTTTGTAATGATCTGAACTTCCTCAACCGCTTCGATTGAAGGTTGAAAACGTTCGCGAGCGGCCCGATCGTCGTTGTTGTCGAGGCCGTCGATGGTGATGTTGTTGGAATAAGCGGGGCCGCCCGAAAGCGAAAATGTTCCGGCTTCTTCGGGAGTATTGGCTGTGGTCGTGTTGCGGTCTTCGGCAAGGTCACGCGTGGAGAGTGCTTCTTCGGAAACGCCGGGCAAGGTGAAAATCAGATCCAGTGGCGATCGCGCGGCGACCGGAAGCGATTCGACTTCGAGCGCCGTAACTGTGCCGCCAACCACGGTGCGCGTGGTATCAACAGCGGGAGTGTCGGTGGCGGTAACCAACACCGGATCGACTGTCACGCTTTGAGGAACGAGCGTCAGATCGAACTGTACGTTTTTGCCCGCCGTGAATGACAACTCGTTTTTCTCTTGTGACGCAAAGCCTGAAAATGAAGCGCGCAGATTGTAGACGCCGGGTTCAAGCTGAATGAGGCGATAAGCTCCTTCATCATCAGTCACCGTGCTGCGCGTTGCACCCGTCTTCACCCGGACAGCCTTGATTACAGCTCCGGAAATTATCCCGCCATTCTGATCCAACACTCGTCCGCTGATCGTTACATTGTCCAGATCCTGCGCGGGAACGGGTTTTGCTTCCGCGAGGTGCAAAGCGATCAGTAGTAGAGCTATGGGAACGGTCGAGCTAATGAGACGCCCGGAGGCAGACTCTTTCATTCTTGAATCTCAAGTTGTTGCGGCGATTATTTGATAGTTGCGACCAGAGCGAAGACGTCATTAGTTCCCAGAGCCTCCTGCAGCAAATACTTCTGCGGCTATGCCGTCCGATATAGGGGCAACCAATAAACATTTGATTCTCTCCCTGGCATCCAAATGGCTTCCGTCAGCTCGAAATCCGCGAGACGTAAGATGCCGCGAGATTGCCTACGTAGGCTACAGCGATCGGATCTATGACGTCGCGCCAGGCGAAACGAGCTCATGAAATGGGAGATGCAAGAGTCTTTGCTTTAGGAGCGAGGTGGGCTGCGGAGCTGCTGAAGATTCAGAGAACCAGATGGGAGGCGGAAGTGGTGAAGCCGGCATTCCGACGGGCGATAAATTAATGAACCAGTAAAAAAATGGGCGTTGCTCCAAGTAGAAGTAACGCCCAATTGGCTTTCGAATACAGTCTTCAAATTTCTCTCAGAACTCAAACCTCGCAGCAAACTGGATAATGCGCGGCGGATATGCATTACCGCTGGTGATTTGTCCAAAGGTTGAGCTGTTGATGTTGAAGATATTGCTGTCCTCGCCAAAGCTCGTCGCGTTGGCCCCCGAGGGAGCAAAGAAATTGACGTTGTTGAGAACATTAAAGACTTCCATGCGCAACTGAAGTCTGGTCCTTTCGGTGAAGGTGATGTTCTTTATCAGGCCTGCATCCCAGTTGAAGTACATGGGTCCGTTAATGAAGGTCCGGGGCAAGTTGCCGGTCTGTCCAGGCTGCGCCCTGAAAAAGACCTGTCCGGGGAAACTCGCTGCCGGTGTCGTTCCGAGATTGCCTCCGGTTGCCGTTCCATCAGGAGCGATTACAGACGGATTGATAAAATAGATCTTTCCGTTTTGTCTGAAAATGCCCACCAGCTTCTTGATCTGGTCCGTCGTCAGATTTGAATTTGCAGTCTGCCGCAGGGACCGACCACCGCGATTGAGTGTTCCCGTAGTATCCCGAACCGAGATTGGGGCACCGGAGCTGATATTAATCAGAGAACTCAGTTGAAACCCACCGAACAATCTGTCAATGCCTCTGCCCTCGTTGAGAAAACGCTTGCCTTTCCCAAACGGCAGCTCGTAAATCGAGTTGATGTTTAAAGTATGCGTGCGGTCATAATCCGTTCGTGCATAATCCAGACTCTTGTTGTTGTTGTCCAGATAAGGATCGAACCGTGACTGACCGTCGGTTTCGATATTCGCAAGGATCTTCTGGAAAGTATAGTTAGCCTGGAAACTAAGGCCGCCTGTAAAGCGCCTGCGTACTTCCGCCTGCAATGCGTTGTATCGATACCTGCCTCCATTGATCAGGAAATCGACCGGACCAGCAAAAATATTTTTGCGGAAGGCTATGCCAGTGTTAGTTGTCGGGTCGAAATCCAGGCCATTTTGAATGTAGGTCAGCGCCAGATCCGCCGGAGTGCCGTTAATGATCGGAGAGGTTATGGCTGGGTTATTCAGGAAAGCTCCGAAGGGCAGAAGATTGAATGCAGGCAAAGGTTGGCTGCCGGCAATCGCCGGATTAAACCTCGCGTCGGTGCAGCGAAGGAGTGGGTCGCCTGATCCGGGAATCGTCGCTCCCTGCAGCCGGCAGTTGTTGCGTGCGGTGAGGAAGTCAGTCAGGTAATTACTGGCATTGAGGTTGATTTGGTTCAGGTCGATGCCGCGTACCAGGCTATTGCTGCGACCGCCGACATACCGAAGTTCAATCGCGGTTTGGTGGCCGATCTCCCTCTGAATGCCCAGGTTGAATTCGTCATTGCGCTGAACCTGAATGTGCGGGTCAATGGCAAAGACGGTATTAAAGTTAAAGCCATTGTCTACATTGGCGTCAGCGAAACTAATCGGCGGCGTTCTCAATGGTGGCAGCCTAAAGCTTGGCGGCGCACTAAACCGGGCGTTGATGTTGGACGCGCCGTTTGCGAGCCCAGTCGCATTCAAGCCGGCATTACCACCCGCGGCGTTGAGCGCCGATGTAACATATTCATCGTTAACAAAACTGCTGCGGAAGCCGCCCCGAATAACGGTTCTTCCCTGGCCCGGCAGTAGATCACCCAGGAATTTGTTTTTGAATTCCGGTGAATAGGCAAAGCTTATCACCGGCGCAAAGTTGTTCTTATCCGTATGGTAAAACTGTCCCGGCTTCCCTGTGTTCGTGCCTACTAAACCATAACTCCCATTTGGATCCACCAAAGCGTCAACCACACTCTTTCCTGCCGGAATGATCGGTTCCAAAAACACTCGATCGGGATTGCGTAAAGG
>JALYXE010000461.1 GCA_030947265.1 Acidobacteriota bacterium | reverse complement strand
AAGGTGAGGGAATCATTCAGAACTCGACAGCTACCGGGCAAAAAAAGTAACAGTGCCATGTTCAGCAGCTTGAGCAGCATGTGCAACATAGAGAGCATCAAAGCTGCCAATGAAATCCATCAACCTCCTCCTTTCGATTGAGGTGAAGAACGTTAATGCTTATACGCGCCGGGGCCAGGCGCAGTTTTCACAGAGTCTGACGATTTGTTAGACGCTAATACCAGAGGCGGCAGGCATATATGGTTTTGCGCAAAGATAAAGTTGAAATCGGAAATTCCGAATGAGGGGGTTTTCCATGCAAAACACTAAACGAGCCAGATTTAGACTTGCGCGACGATCCGTTCTGGTTTTTGTCGCTTCCCTGCTGAGTTTGGCGCTGGTGGCGCCCGCCGTGATAGCGGCGGAAAACTACGAAATCACAGTGACTAGAAATGTTGAGGCGAAGATGCGCGATGGCGTGACGCTGCGCGCGGATGTTTACCGGCCGAAGGCGGAGGGCAGGTACCCCGTCCTGCTAATGCGCATACCCTACGATAAACAGTGGAACAGCGAATTCGGCTATCGGGGGGCGGCCCGGGGATATGTGGTGATCGTGCAGGACGTGCGCGGGCGGTTTGAATCGGAGGGGGAGTGGTACCCCTTCAGGTATGAGTCGCAGGACGGTTACGACACCGTGGAATGGGCAGCGGTGCTTCCCTACTCGAATGGGAAGGTGGGAATGTTTGGCGGGTCGTACGTGGGCGCGACACAATTCCTGGCGGCGATCGCGCACCCGCCGCACTTGTCGGGGATTTGTCCCATGGTGACAGCGTCGAATTATCACGACGGCTGGACGTATCAGGGCGGAGCGTTCGAGCAGTGGTTCAACGAATCGTGGGCGACGGGTTTGGCGGCAAACACCATGCGGCGGCGCGCGGAACAGAAAGCCGACGCGCTGGGCGGGACCAAGGTGCTGCCGTTGATTTCATACCCGGTACTCGAACCGCCTTCCGCGGAAGGACTGGCGCCGTATTTCAAGGACTGGCTGGCGCATCCGAATTTCGATGAGTACTGGAAACAATTGTCGATCGAAGACCACTACGCGCAGATCCAGGTTCCGGTCTTCAGCCTGGGCGCGTGGTACGACATTTTTCTCGGGGGCACGCTGAAAAATTATGTACGGCTGAAGACGGAGGCGGGAACAGAGGCCGCGCGCCGCGGCCAGCGGCTCGCGGTCTCGGTCGGGGGGCACGCCGGAGAATCGAGCAGCGGAAAAGTAGGCGCGGTGGAGTTTGGCAGCAAATTGCCGATGGATGGGGACGAAGCGATGCTGCGTTGGTACGACTGGCTGTTAAAGGGAGAAACGAACGGTGTCGAGAAAGAGAAGCCGGTGAAGGTTTTTGTGATGGGGAAGAATGAGTGGCGTGAAGAAGACGACTGGCCGCTGGCGCGCGCGAAAAACACGAAGTATTACCTCCATTCGGCGGGCGCCACGAACGGAATAGCCCCGAGCGGTCTGGGGCAGGCGGGAAGCGGTTTGCTGAGCACGGTCGCTCCAGCGGAGGAGAAGACTGACCAGTACGTTTACGATCCGAGCGACGCGGCGCCGACGATTGGCGGGCCGCTGTGCTGCGGGGCGCTGCCGACGGGGATTGGACCGGAAGATCAGCGGCCGGCGGAGGCGCGCGGCGATGTGCTCGTGTACACCACGCCGGCGTTTGCGAAGGACATCGAGGTGACGGGACCGGTCTCGTTGGATTTGTACGTGAGCAGCTCGGCGGTGGACACGGACTTCACTGGGATGCTCGTCGACGTCTGGCCGAATGGCTTTGCGCAGAACCTGACGAGCGGAATCCTGCGGCTGCGCTACAGGAATTCGCAGGAGAAACAGGAGCTGGCGAACCCGGGAGAGACTTATCACATCACGGTGGATCTCTGGGCGACGAGCAATGTGTTTCTGGCCGGGCACAAGTTGCGGCTGGAAGTCTCCAGCAGTAATTTTCCGCGGTTCGACCGGAACCTGAACACTGGGGAAGAGCAGGCGCGTGGTACGCGGATGGTCAAAGCCACGAATGTGATTTATCACGATAAGCTCCGGCCTTCGGCATTGGTGCTACCAATCCTTCCCTAGAGTGAAGATTGCGCCCCCGCCCGATGCGCAGCAAGATCGATCTGTTTCTCGGAAACATTTCGTACAAGCTCAATTCACGTATCACATTTGCTTACGAGCAAGGTATGAAACGAACCGTCAAACTAACAGTGATTTCAAAACTTGTCCTGCCGCTTTTTCTGATTCTGATTAGCGGCAGAGTTAACGCTACAGTCCGCGTCCCTTCAATCATTGGAGATAACATGGTCCTGCAACAGGGAATGAAGGTTCGCATTTGGGGATCAGCGAATCCGGGGGAGCGCGTGACGGTTAGTTTCAAGTCGGCTACGGCAAGGGCAACCGCCGACGACCGGGGAAACTGGCAAACATCGATTGGGCCATTCAAGGCCGGTGGCCCATTTGTGTTGACGATCGCCGGAAGCAATACGCTCACTTTCAAGAATGTCCTGGTTGGCGAGGTCTGGATCTGTTCGGGCCAATCGAACATGGAATGGCCGCTGGCGCAGGCAAGCGGCGGAGCTGACGCAGTTGCCCAGGCGAATTATCCTGAAATTCATCTCTTCACCGTTATGCGAACCACTTCTGCCTCGCCGCTTGATGATGTGAAAGGACGCTGGGTCGTGACATCACCCGATGACGTGGGCCAATTTTCGGCGGTCGCCTACTTCTTTGGACGCGAACTCTATCAGCGTCTCAAGATGCCAATAGGTTTGATTCACGCCTCTTGGGGCGGCACGCCAGCGGAAGCCTGGACCAGTCACGAAGCGCTTGCTTCCGTTCCCGAGCTAAGTCCTATTCTCGACAGATACGCTGACAACTTAACGCCGGAACGGCGCGCGATGGTTGAGCGCGCTCTTGCGGGATGGGACCAGAAGAATGTCTACCAGGACGCTGGCAACAAAGGCGAGGCACGGGGATACGCCGATCCGGCATTCAATACCGCGGACTGGAAGAAGATGAATCTGCCACAGTTATTTGAAACGGCGGGACTAGATATCGATGGCGCCGTCTGGTTTCGCAAAGAGATTGAACTGCCTCAATCATGGTCAGGTAAAGATCTGGATCTAAGTCTTTCGGCGATTGATGATTTCGACACTACTTATTTCAACGGAACAAAGGTTGGCGCAACCGGCAATGAAACACCGAACAGTTATATAGTTCCGCGTCATTACAAAGTACCCGGCTCGCTCGTGCAAGCGGGTCGCAATGTGATCGCAGTGCGCGTATTTGACATCGCCGGTGGAGGCGGCTTTAGCGGCACGGGCCAGATGTCGCTAAAGCCATCCGGCGCCAAAGAAACCGAGGACATCTCGCTGGCCGGCCCGTGGGATTACAAGATCGAACTCGCTCTTGAGCCAAAGAAACCGGACTGGGAATCGCGCCCGGAGATCCTCGGACCAGACAATCCGAGCAGCCCCAGCGTGCTCTACAACGCGATGATCGCGCCGCTCACCAGGTTCGTGATCCGCGGCGCCATCTGGTACCAGGGCGAAAGCAACGCGCGTCGCGCCAATCAATACCGCATGCTCTTTCCGCTGATGATTCGCAACTGGCGCAATGCCTGGGGCGAAGCTGATTTCCCTTTCTATTTCGTACAGCTTGCGAACTACCAGCAGGCGAAGTCTCCGCTGGGCGAAAGCGAATGGGCGGAGTTGCGCGAGGCGCAAACGATGACTCTGCGCGAACCGCGTACCGGAATGGCCGTAACGATTGACATCGGCGACACAAACGATATTCATCCGCGCAACAAACTGGATGTTGGCCACAGGCTTGCCCTCTGGGCATTCGCCGATATTTACAATCAGAAGGGCGAGAAGTCGGGGCCGCTCTATCACTCTTATTCAATTGAAGGTGACAAGGTGCGCATCCGTTTCATTTACGGTAACGGACTGAGCACCGTGGACGGTGCACCACCCCAAGGCTTTGAGATTGCGGGAGCCGATCGCAAATTCTTCCGGGCCGACGCGCGCATCGATGGTGAGACCATCATCGTTTCGAGCAAAGACGTGCCCAAGCCAATAGCGGTGCGTTACGCATGGGCTGACAGCCCCACGGTCAATTTGTACAACGGCGCGAATCTGCCTGCGTCACCTTTCCGGACCGACGACTGGCCGGGCCTGACGGCGAGTCGCAAATAATCGTCGGAATGTGTGGGCAACTGCGGTGCGCCAAAAATTTACGGTAATCAACATTAGGTTGTAAGCGAAAGGAGACGAGATTGCTATGCAAAGCGGGTTTCAAAGTGACAGCATAATCTTGATCCATGCTATAAAGTCCAGAACTCCAGCGCTCAAGAGCCTGGTCGTCGGATTGCTTCTCCTTGTCTGTGTTTCGTCGCAAACACTTCTGGCTGCAGAAGCCCCCCGGCGCATTCCATTGTCCCTCACTGCTGATGATGTCCTGCCGACCGGTAACGAATGGATTTCTTTGCCGACTATCCGCGCCTCGGATGGCGCAATCACAAACTTCAACGTGCTCTCGATGCGGGACCGCGGCCTGCTTGAAATCACTGGCGACGCGGGGAGCGCTGCGCTTCAGCCTTATTTCCTGATCGACGGAAAACAACTCCCGCTGCGCAACCTCCGATGGGAGCTGATCGAATACTGGATTCCTGTCGCTCACCTGGGCGCCGACGGCGTGGAAGTGACAATGACATATTGCGCCCCGCCCGGATCGCGCGCCGCTTTTCTTCGACTGAATTTCAGCAACCGTCGTTCAGAACCTGTTTCAGCGTCTCTGGGCCTGAAGGCCTCGTGGGGCGCACTCAATCGCGTGACGTACCTGCCAGTTGCGTTGCGCGGAGAACGATCGATTTCTGAGGCGCCATGGGTGTCGCCCGGTGAAGTATTCAGCTTCGTCACCCACGACAGCCAATTTGCCTGGGCCCTGATCCATCCAGACTCACAAGCAAAGGTTACCTTGCCGCCTTTGGCTGTTTCGCCCAGTGTTGACGCCCAGAAGACGGTGACGGTTGGTCCCGGGCAGACCGTGGAGGCAAACTTTATCCTGGCGGCTGGCATTGAAGAGTTTAGCGCCGCGCACTATGCCAGGCCACTTCGAGAAATGATCGACAGGTACGGCGCCGACGAGATTGTCAGGCGCTCGGCGGAATGGTGCCGGCGCCGCACGCGAACAACCAGTCGCCCGGAACTCGACGTTTTGATGAATCGCAACTTCCTTTTCACGGCCCTCTACGCCTGGGGCACAACCATCGACACAGAACAGTTCGTGGGCGTGACTTCGCGTAGTTCGCGTTACTACGTTGCTGCCGCATATTGGGACCGCGATGCCATGCTCTGGAGTTTTCCCGGACTTTTAGACATTGACCGATCGCTGGCGCGGCAAGCGCTCGAGTACGCCTTGACGACGCAGCTACGAAACGCCGGCACCCACAGCAGGTTCATCGACGGTGTCGTCCTCGAAGACGGCTTTGAACTCGACGAAGCTGCCGCTCCGATCATCGCCACCGCAGAGTACGTAAAACAGACAAACGACGAAACCATTCTCACCTCACATCGCGACGCACTGGTGGCGTTGCGAGATCGCCTCCTGTCTCGATTCGATCCCGAGACTGGCCTCTATTCGACCTTGCAGGATTCGCAAGATGAATTTCAAAAACTACCGTTCATAACGTACGACAATGTTCTTGCTTGGAGAGCCCTCTTGGATCTCGCTGCTATGTTTCAGCGTCTCAAGGATTCCGCCAGCGCCAAAGAGATGGCACAACGCGCCGCATCACTGCGAAGCTCGATAATGAAATACTGCGTGTCTACCGAAGCTCATGGCGGCGCCGACACCATCTTTGTGTGCGCAACAGACGGACATAACGCTGTGTTTGCGGATATTCCACCTGGCTCGCTTATGAAGCTGCCGTCCCTGGGCTTTGTTTCCGAGAACGATCCGGTTTTCGTCAACACCTACAATTGGCTGCACTCGAAGAGCTACAAATTTTCTTACGCTGACAAACTCTACGGGCTGCCGGGAAGTTATCGGCTGCCATTTACTACCTCCTGGAGTGTTGCGGATCATCTGACGTTGTCGCGCGGGCGGGAACAAGCATTGAAAATCCTGCAAGCAAGCCAGTGGGATGGAGGCATCATCACCGAAGGCGTTGAACCTTCGACCGCCGTGATGGACTACCAGGGACGCGCCTTCGCGACCGCAGCGGGTTACGTCGCGCATGCTATTTGTGAAAGCTACTGCGACAAACCTCGGAAATGATAGCGATTACTCTCAACGTAAGGGGCGACGATGGAGCGCCACAGCGCGTAACCGGCTTCATTCATGTGCAGGCGGTCCTCCACGAACAATTCGCCGCGCGGGTTTCCATCTTTCCCAAGCATCGGCGTGAAGACATCGATGTACCGAAGCCTGCGGTCGGTCTCGGTGAAGTCTTTGATCAGCCGGTTGGCTTCCCTGACCTTGCCCGCCAGATGCCAGCGCGCTGGACTCGGCTTGATCGAGATGAAGGCGATGCGTGTGCGGGGCAGCTTTTGATGAACTAGGGCGACGAACTTCTTGAAGTCTTCCAACACGACCGCTGGACTCTTACCGCTCTCTATGTCGTTATCACCCGCATATAGGACGATCAAACGCGGCCTGTACCGAAATACAATGCGGTCTGCGAAATCAATTGAGTCTTCAATGTGCGACCCGCCGAAACCCCGGTTAATAATCCTGACTGCGGGGAAATCCTCGGCGAGGCTCTTCCATAACCTGATCGACGAACTGCCGATGAATAGCACTGCCCCTTTGGGTGGCGGCTTCTTCTGATCAGCCTCCTCGAATGTTTTGATCTCAGGCTCAAGCTGACGTTGGCGCTCGACCTTGCTCGACTGGGCGTAAGCAGAGCAAGCAACGCCGAGCAGGAGCGACCAAAGCAGCGCATTAGTCTTAGCACTCATCTACACACCGAATTTATTGTGAGAGTTGAAAGCAAGAGCCTGGGCCTCGATCGGTAGCTTTAGAGCAACAGTTTTTGCAACTCTGCCCAACCAGTTGACGTGTAAGCGAACGGTATTATTTTCAGTTCAAGAAACTTTAGCTGTGAACATTTAGGATAGCAACAGTAATCACGACAAGCGGTATCATGTAAATTGGTTATATGAGCCAGACGCCGAAAAAACTCCAGGCCTTTGCTTTTATGCTGACCGTGCTGGTGTGTGAATGTTTCTCTCAGCAGAGCAAGGGCACTATTAAGGGCGTCGTCAAGGATCAACTTGGCGGACTAATCGTTAACGCCACGGTAGTCGCCAAAGACGTCAAAGGCGTGGAGAAAAGTGTCGCGACTAATTCAACAGGCAAGTACGAGTTCAAAACCCTTACGCCTGGCTATTACGATTTGCGAGTTGTCGCTCGTGGTTTTAGTGCGTTCGAAGAAAAGAATGTGCTCGTTCAATCGAGTCGCACTACTACTCTTGATGTAGAACTGAGCGTGGCGCTTGAAGAAGAATCGGTGACGGTCGACGATAAGGGAGTCAGCACCGACTCGGATAGAAATGCGGATGCTCTAATCCTGCGCGGTCGCGAGTTGGAAAGTTTACCCAATGACCCGGAAGCTTTAGTTGCGGCACTACGAGCAATGGCGGGGCCGACCCAGGGGGAAAACGGCGCGCAGGTAAAAGTAGATGGATTCTCAAACGGACAGATCCCGCCGAAGGAGGCGATCCGCGAGGTGCGCATCAACCAGAATCCCTACTCCGCGGAAAATGAATATCCCGGCTGGGGTGGCATTGAGATTTATACTCAACCCGGCTCTGATAAGTGGCACGGCGGGGGAAGCTTCGGCTTTGACGACGAAAGCCTCAACTCTCGCAACCCATTCGCGCCGCGCCGCGCGCCGTATCAGCAACGCGCCTACAACGCAAATCTTACCGGACCGATTATTCCGAAGCACGCCTCTTTCTCTTTCTATATGGGGCGTTATGCGAGTGACGGCAACTCGGTCGTCAACGCCACAATACTTGATCCCACCACCTTGAAGCCTGACCTCTTTAACCAGACCTTTATCACGCCACAGGTCTCCGCATACATCACTGCTCGCGTCGATCTGAAGATTAATAAGAAGCACACACTCGTCGGAAATTATGAATACAACGATTCCTCTCAGGATCTGCAAGGCATCGGCGGATTCTCGTTGCCGTCTCGTGCGTTTCGCGGCAGACACAACAACTACACGCTTCAACTAACAGAGACGGCGATCCTAAATGAAAAGACGATTAATGAAACTCGTCTGCAAGTAATCCATAGCATCTTTCGGCAGACGGCCAACGCTGCACTTCCAGCCCTCAATGTGCTTGACTCTTTCTTCGGCGGCGGCGCGCAAGTTGGCACTTCGTCTAATCAACAGGACCGCGCTGAGCTGCAAAACTTCACTTCATGGTCAGTCGGTAATCACTTCCTCAAAATGGGCGCGCGCATCAGATACGTGAGAGTGAAAAGCATCTCACCAGCCAACTTCGGCGGGTCGTACACCTTTGCGGGGGGAACGGGTCCGAGTCTTGAGGCTAACGACCAAGTTCTTCCTAACGGCGCGATGACCGAGCTTAGCAGTCTGGAGCGCTATCGGCGAACACTTCTGTTTGCGCGCCGTGGTTTGAGCCCGGCGGAGATTAGAAGCTTAGGTGGCGGCGCCACACAATTCTCGATCGCGGGTGGCAATCCCGAGGCGGAAGTCAATCAAAGCGACATCAGCTTTTACCTGCAGGACGAGTGGAAGCTGCGACCGAACTTCAGTATCTCGCCCGGCCTGCGTTACGAGAATCAGAACAACATCAGCAGCAATTTGAATCTCGCGCCCCGGATCGCCTTTGCGTGGTCACCTTCGTTTGGGAGCAAAAAGAAACCGCCTCAGCCAAGTGACAATAAAAACACCGCGCTAGCGAAATCCACTCCGAGCACGCCACCGAAGCCAGCCGCGCCCAGCCAGCCTAAGACCGTAATTCGCGCAGGTTTCGGCATTTTTTACAACCGAATCTCAGAAGATCTAACGCTTCAAGCGCTAAGATTCAATGGCCTCAATCAACGGCAATTCGTCGTCTCGGATCCATTAGTGCTCGATCTTTTTCCCGCTGTGCCGGCGATCAATCTGTTAGATGTGTTCGCTCAACCCCAGACGCGATGGTTCGTGGGTCCAAATCTGGCGCCGGGTTACTCATTGCGCTCGTCGTTCAGCCTGGAGCACCAGCTTCCTCGCAATTTCAGGTTCGAGCTAACCTATTCACACTCACAGACGCTGCGCGCCTTGCGCACCGTGAATATCAACTCGCCTTTGGCGGGAACCTACGATCCTGCGGTGCCCTCGAGCGGTATGCGCCCGCTTGGCCAGAGCGCGGGGAATATACTTCAATATCAATCGACCGGTAGATCGACGTACGACTCCTTCAGTGTGAACGTTAGCGGA
>JALYXE010000450.1 GCA_030947265.1 Acidobacteriota bacterium | reverse complement strand
CTATCACCTTAGGCGAAATATGGTTCGTTACACTTTGACCGATTCAAAGATTGAAATCGATACGGGGCTAATAGCCCGCACAACCCGCAATATTCCGCTGAGCAAGATTCAGGACGTAACGGTTTCGGCCAGCATTCCCCAGCGAATACTCCGCTTTGGAGATATTATCGTCGACAATGCCAGCGAGCTCGGTGGGACAACAGTCCTTCATAACATCAGCAACCCCCGCCACTACGCCGACCTGCTTTTGCGCGAAATCAGACGCTGGCAGTAAACTGCCTACACAGGCTTTTTCGCCGACTCAACACAGTTTGAGGAACATCAAAGAGTTGTCGGGTTCTAAGAGAATCCGAAACAATCTAAGGATCGGGATTTCAGCATTGAGAATCGCATTTAAGAAAATAATTGTTCTGTTACTGATGGCCTGCGCTCCGGTCGCAACAGCCGAACCACCGTCCGCTCAACTCTCAAAAATGCTTCCCAATAAGATTGGTGAGTTTCACCAGGTGCCTTCGATGCGCCCTCTCGTCATGTTGGGCAAGGAAGGACTTATTAATCCTTCAACTTTTAGGGTGATGGCTGATCCGGGCAAGTCGCCCTTTGTTGGCGGTGAGGTTGATTATGTTTCAGCTGGAGGCGAAAAACTCACAATCGAGATTCTTCGCTTACGCGGGGAGTCCGACGCCTATTCGCTGTTATCGCTCGTCGCCTACAAAATGCGCGAAACGGAGCCAGCCGAGATTAGTTTAGGCGGCGTGGGCACTGCCTCTGTCATTTCATCTCGACAGGTCGCCCTTTGTAAGGGTTCTACTTTTTTAAGAGTTACCGACGCGAATCCAAACCCGTCCTCCTCCGCAGCGGCTCTGACTTTAGCTCGCCTCTTTGCCGACCAATTGGACGGAGGCGAAGGCGAAATTCCCGTTCTCGTGAAACATTTGCCGGGCTGGGAGAATGCTCAACCGCGAGTCTTGTACGCTGTAAACCAAAACACTCTAAAGACCGAGTTCAGCAATCAATCAGTTTTCGAGGCTGTAAGTTTCGAGGGTGGAGCGGAAGCCGTCGTTGGCAACTACGCTCCCCAACAGCTAGCCATAATTGAATTCAACACTGCTTCGCTGGCAACCGATAATGACCAGCGCATTACCGCAAAGATCCATGAGTTGCAGACTCAAGGTCAACCGGTCCCCTCAGCCTATCGCCGCGTCGGCAATTATTCGGTGTTTGTGTTGGACGCCCCTAGTCAGGAAACTGCAAACCGGCTGATCGATCAGGTGAAGTATCAGCAGGTTGTGCAATGGCTGGGTGACGACCCTTATTTGTACGAACGAGCCACACGCGAATTTACCGAGACCACGCTGGGAGTTTTTGTCGCAGTGGTTAAAGCCTCGGGTCTTGCCCTTGTCACGTGTTTCGCTATTGGTGGATTGTTTGGAGCGATCTTGTTTAGTCGCAGGCGAGCACAGCAGCGTACCGTAGAAGCATACTCTGACGCCGGCGGAATGGTCCGCCTCAATCTTGATGAAATGACTCCGCGGTCTGATCCCACCAGACTGCTTGGGCGCGGAAATCAGGCGAGACACTAGTTTTCAAAGCAGAAAGGCGCTGGTCCTACCCAGCGCCTGTGCGAATGTTCCTGCCTATTGTAGTACCCAAAACTAATGCGGGCTGCTGATGTTCCTGGGAGGCTCCCCCAAGCCCCTTCAGGACGACGATCAGCAGCCCCGCAATGATTGCTCGTTGATTGCCTGCAGACGTTAACTCCGTTCCCCCGAAAGAGCCACCGCCTGCCTTTTCAGTTGTGAGAGGACGCCTCCCCCAAAGCTTCCACTCACCGCAATCTCTGAGCCTGACCCGATTTACCCTTATCTACCCTTCTTGTTCCGGTTTCCCTTTTGGCAACGGGCGTGCCATCTCCCCCCGCAGCAGGAGTCCCTCGAACGTAATCAAAATTCCCTAAGGAATTTCTCTTACACTGGTTCCAGTCGAAGGTCCGGTCGAATCCGGCTGCCTCTAGGGTCCGGCATCTCCGTACATCTTCAATACATGCACTGGAGCGCGGCGAACGATAATCACTCGTCCTCACAACGAACCCTTTAAATAGTTGAACTTCACTCCGGGTAGGGCTTCTATTAATTCGTCCATCTCTCCAAAGTGTTGTAAAGATGGGGCGAAATGCGAAGGCGATCGCCACGAGTCCGTCAGAAGTATTTCGCAAAAAGGCAATTAATCCACGCACCGTTTAGATAGGGCACTTGTGCCCCGCCGCGCGAGGCGGACAAGTCCGCTTTCTAAACGATGCGCTGGTACCTGAGGAAGCGGCATTAAGCGGGATTCAGGGACGGGCGCCAGGTATACCGGCGACAAGTTGGCGTGTGCGTTCTTTAGCTGCTATCCAGTTACGAAAGTTTACGGATCCATTTTCTGAAACGTCGGCCAGCTGAGATTGAATTGCCTCGATTGTCGTAAGCAGCGGCGGTGAAACACCAGCGTGGTTCAAATAGTTACCGCGCTCTGTCATGGGAAAGAGCGCGCGCAAGTTATCGTTTATAAATTGTTCCTGGCTTAGCGCAGTTTATGGAGCAAAAGGGCGACCATAGAATTCCTTGTAAAGCCACCCCAGGACCCGGGCTTCGGCAGTGCAAAGCGTTTCGAGCCAGCAATTGATTAGAAACTCTCGCCGCTCGCGCGCGGAAGGAATTTTTTCGGCCTCCTCTACGACTGAACCGCCACTACGGAGGTCGAGCTTGTAAGTTTCGGCAGTGGCCTCGGTGGCTTTCGACGCTGAATCAAGCGCGTTCAGAAGTTGGCTGATCCATGCATGAAGGTCGCGTTCGCTGGCATTTTCGGCGAGCGCCTGGATTATGCCGATCGCGAGACGATCCTCAGCTTGTTTGAAAGCAAAGACTTCTTCTCCGGTCGCCCGACTCTGTTGTTGTTTCCACTGAAAAACTTCTTCGATGTTCCGGTGCTTGATAATGGCCACGCGTTCGTCGTAATCGAGAAACCATTGAATAACATCGGGAACGGAATCGAGATCAATGTTGCCTCTGGCATCACGCTGCAAAGGCGGGAGGTTAAGCGAAGCCCCGTCGACATTATCTGCCTTAGCGGCTCTCGGTTCTGATAATCCAGCGTTTCCCATAAGTTCACTCTGGTTTGTCGCCGGAGCGAGTCAATTGAAATTTGGCGCTCACCTCTCCTACCACATCCCCCCGTCGATTGCGAACCGGGAAAAAAGCATAGCGCGATACGGCCTCCAATGATTCATCGGCTAATATGCCAAGCTGTCTTAAGGATTCAATTACAACTGTAGGCCGCGCGCGATGGTCGTCGCCGTCTTCAATCTTGAGAGCGAGTCCCAAGCCTCGGGGCCATTCTTTACAGGGCAATACTCCCACTGTGTAAACCCCTTCCGCGCCCACCTTCGAGATCAGCCGACCTTTCGCCGCGCGCATTATCTCGGTGTCGAGGCGATCTGATGTCCCACCGATCAATTCCGGATATGTTGTCATTGCTGAAACGATGCGAGCGCACGCGCTTTTGATTTTGTCATCAAACTCTGGGGGTGGCGCGACCAATCTCGCGTACATCAGCGCCATGGCCTTAACTGTAACCCCAAAAACCGGAACGCCACAGCCATCTATGCCAATCGCGATGTCCTCGATCGCAACTTCGGAGAACTGCGACACGGCGCGTCCTATTGCCAGTTGCACGGGACTGGTCGACGCGTCATAAGTTTCTATGGGTGCGCCCAGATGCAGCGCGAGCGCCAACATGCCTGTATGCTTACCGGAACAATTGTTTTGCAACACATTTGGCTTTTCACCTTTTTCGCGGAGCCGGCGAGTTACTTCCGGGCTGAAGGGCTCATGTGTGCCGCACTTTAACGCGCTCGCTTCCAAACCAATCTTTTTGAGCATCGAAGCGGCGACTTCAGTGTGAATCGCTTCTCCGCTATGCGACCCACAAGCGAGAGCAATCTCTTTTTCCGTGAAGCCGAAGCGATCGGCCGCGCCGCAACTGACCAGCGGAATGGCTTGGTGGGGTTTGGCTGAAGAACGAAGGTAGGTGAGAGTTTCGGGTGCACCAAGATGCGCGACAATCTTTCCGTCAGGTTCGACTGCTGCGATGTGCCCGCGATGACGCGACTCGCTAATGCCACCCCGGGTCACTTGCACCAAAGGTTCGGGAGCGGGAATCTCTTTGTTGTTCTCAGATTGCTGCCTGGAAACCTGCATAATAGTCTCAGGACCTCTTAACCAGTAAAATGTTTGACCGGATTATGTTACCACGGCCAATTTGATTGTTACTTTCGGCTCACGCCAGCCTCAAAATGAAAAAGGCAGAAGGTTTTTCCTCCTGCCTCGTCATTCGCAATGGTTAATGGTTTACAGTTTTGCTATTTTCGTGGGTCGCTTGCCGCCATAGCTAAGCACAGTCAGCTTAACCTTGCGTCTTCCAAAACGGAGAGCTTCACCTGTGCTGGGCGTCCAGATGTCGATTCTGCGACCGCGGATGGCTCCTCCTGTGTCGGCCACAAGGTATTCGCCGCTGTAGCCCGCCGATTCCAATTTGACGCGGGAACCCAGGGGTAGGAACGAGGGATCGGCGGCAATAAGACCTTTGCTCACCATCCTGCCACTGGCCGTTCTGCCTCTCAGGCTGTAGGCCGTAGCAACGTACTGCGTTCCTGGCAAAAGAGCTTTCTGCTCTTCATTAGTTCCGCTCAGCGTCGAAATAGGGGTGCGGGCCCGAATAGCGTCCGGGGATTCAGCCTTACCAAGCGTGCCGGCCGAATTCTGCTTGGACTCTTGTTTTTGCTGCTGAAATTGAGAGAAAAGCGGTTCTGCTATCGAAGCTTTCGGGGAAAAAACTATCAAGCTTAGAAGAAGCGCACTGGCAATTATTGCGCTCCTGGCAACTATTGTTTTCATTTGTCGGGTCTCCTGTCCGAGGTAGATTACATTTCCCAGCGTTCTGCGCGAGTCCGTTCTTTTTCTATGACTCGACCTCCGGCTCGAGGAGTTAGGAACAAGGTCAGCCGGAGTTGGGGGCTTGCATCCTTGATGCATGCGCTGAAAAACCCAATAGGTGGCCAAAAACAAAACAAGCGAGCATCACCCGCTTGTCCTGAGGAGGCTAGCACAGGGGGTAGGGGGTGTCTAGCCGCCATCTTACTGTGAATCTCCACAAAACCTGACACACTTTTGTAACTACTGAAATACCTGGAGTTATAAAAAGCACAAAATAAGCTTAAATCCTGACTTTGCCCCTTTCAAATTGCCCGAGGGGAGGGACGAGGGGCGGGTGGGCTAGTCGGCGCCGAGCTGGAGATTGAGGAAGTTCTGCAGTGCCTTTCGCCCATCTGGATGCTCTTCATCGAAAAGCTCCGGGTGAAACTGGACGCCAAATAAAGGAAGCTCAGTATGTTGCATCGACTGAATAGCGCACGTTTCGTTGAAAGCAGTGCACTCGAAGCGCTGGGGAAGGGTCTTTACTTCGTCAAAATGTGAATGCCAAACAGTGATTGGGGAGGGTAGATCCTTGAATAGGCCGCCGCCATTGCGAACCTGCACCGGCAAGAAGCCTCGCTCCCGCTTTGCCCCTTCATAACCTCTACCAGGCTCCTGTCGCGCCATCAGTCCGATCGGGGCGCCGAAGGCCAAGGCCATTTGCTGGTGACCCCCACAAACGCCGAGTATGGGCTGCGAAGCTTTCTTGATTACCTCAAACACGCCAGCCAGAGCCCCCCGGGGGTACTGATCCCACGGGTGGCTTTGGCCGCTCAGAATGATATGGGAAGGCTGAAGGAACTGGACGCGCTCCTGAGAAACGGCGTGGAAAGGGTCAGTTATTATCTCAAGTCCCGGGTGCATGCGATGAAGGGATGCTCGCAATTCGCGTGGACTTGCGCCTTGACCGTCAAGCGTGTTGTCGATGAGATATATCAGCAAATCAAAGTGTATCCGACCAACTTCAGTTTGGCAGACTACTTGAGACGGTAAAAACTTCCATTGAAGGCGCCGACGTAAATCTGGCCGTCCATTATGGCCGGAGTGGAATCCACGTTTTCGCCAATTTGAATCTCCGAGATAAGCTTGCCATCTTCGGCCGACAACGCGTACACCCAACCGCTCTTATCGCCAAAAATAACGCGGCCATCAACCACCGGCGATGTGCCCCATATCGCCGCTCTGGCGAGATGACTCCAAACGAGTTTACCGTCAGCGGCTGAGAGGCTGTAAAAATAGCCGTTGTTAGATCCAATAAAGACTCGGGCCCTGGACACGATCGGGCTTGCCCAGAATCCCATCTTTTCTTTCGTCTTCAAGTTCAAACCGCCTTCTGCCTTAAAGGTCCAAACTGGTTCTCCATCCCCCTGTTTGTACGCTCGGACTAATCCATCTTCGGAGGCGGTATAAACGAAGCCGTTAGCGACTGCAGGCGTGGAATTGGAATCAGCGCCCATGTGCGCTTTCCAAACGATAGTGCCATCCGGAATGTTAAGACAGTAGAGATCCCCTGCTTCAGTCCCTACATAAATCTTTCCGTCCACGATGGTCGAGCCCCCCTCAACCGATCCGCCCAGAGGTTGTTTGTAAATAAGAGCACCGTCCACAAGATCCAGACAGTAATAAAAACCGTCTTCACCGCCGATATAAACGCGCCCGTCAGCAATTGCCGGTGATGAGTCGGTTTCAAAGCCAGTCTCATATTTCCAAACCAGGGAACCATCGCTCGTATTAAGACAGTAGATGTGATTGTCCAGATTGCCGATTACCAGGCGGTCGCCGGCGACAGCGGGAGATGATTTGGCGGCATCGCCCGTCTTGTAACTCCATACCACGCTGCCGTCTTTTGAGTTTAGGCAATAAACGCGTGCGTCGTTGGAACCGAAATAAACTCGATCATCAACTATCGCGGGCTGTCCCGGCCAACCTGATCCGGACCAGGGAGTCCTGTGAAAGCGTCCGCTGGACCATTGGGTCTTGAAATCCCAAACAATCTGCAAAGGACGATCTGACCACGGCCCCGTTCCGTAGAAGTTTCGGGAAGGGTTTCCCAGCCAGGTTGGTAATCTTGTGGGCGGGCGCGTGGCGTGCTCGGCTTTGGGTTCGGCCGCTGTCTCTTTAACGAGTTTGCCACCGCATGCGTTTAGCGATAAGAAAAGCGCCAAAAGCAGAACCAGCGGAGTCCATCTTGCTAGAACCGCGGGACCCGAAAAATATTGTTTTTTCAGAGGAGCGTTCATGGGGGGAATTCCAATAACTGCCAAACTTCTCAGTGCCGGTCCTGCCAGAACCGAATATTCAGCGCGAACATCGTGGGCTGCCTAACCCTCCCGCACTAACCAATCGCCGCCATAAATTACTTCAGCAGCGCCCGTGATGACAACCTCGCCCACATCGCCATGGCCGCGCCAGTGAACTCTTGCCTTGCCACCGGGCATCAGCACCTCCACGGATCTTTCAGTTTCCCCTTTGATCATTGCGGCGACGGCTGCGGCGCAGGAACAGGTACCCGAAGCCATTGTCTCGCCTACGCCACGCTCCCAAATCCGCAG
>JALYXE010000449.1 GCA_030947265.1 Acidobacteriota bacterium | reverse complement strand
CGGCAGAAGTAAGACGATTCATTGAGGAACGTGAGGCGTGAAAGATAAATCATTAAAAAGTTTGCCAGTAAAGCCGCGCCCGCCATACGGTCCCGCGCCGGAGGTGGTGACTATGCAACACACGGGAGTCAAAAAACTCGCGAGCGGGCGTTATAAAGCACGCTATTTTGCGGGCTATGACAGCAAAGGTAATCGGCGCTATCCGGCTCGCACGTTCGATCTCTATTCGGAGGCGGTTAAATGGCGCACGAAGAAGGTAAACGAAAAAAATAGTGGCAAGCGATTTGAGACGCATCGCCTCACGGTCGCACAGTGGCTAGATCAATGGTTGGAAATCAAAGGCCAGAATCTTAGAGAAAACAGTCTCGCGATGTATCGCCAATCTTTAGAGGCTTACGTAAAACCCGAAATAGGAAGCGTGAGGCTGGCACGACTCAGACCTTTGAACATTGAAACGATGCAGGCTGCATTGTTGAAGCGAGTATCAAGCTCAACAGTAGCATCTGCTCGGACTCTTTTATACGGAGCGATGGAAAAGGCGGTTGAGCTGGAGTTAATAGCAACCAACCCGGTTAAGACAGAAGCACCGAAACGAAATAAGCCCAACCTGTACGCGATAACGATTGACGACGCGATGCGCCTTGTTGACGCTTGCGAGGGGTCGAGGTTTGAGCTGTGTTTCATACTCGCGCTGAAAACCGGATTAAGGCCGGAGGAATTGTTAGGGTTGACGTGGGCCGACATGGAGTTAAGCGAGCGTGGCGTTGTTCACGTTAGGCGCGTTGTCCATAAACTTGCGGGCGGGGGCTGGCGCTGGCATGACCCGAAGTCAAAGAATGGTCGGCGGTCTATAGTGTTTCCTGGCGAATTAGCCGCGAGATTAACAAATCACCGGCGACTGCAGTTAGAACAAAAGATGCTGATAGGTCAATCGTGGCAAAACAACGATCTGGTTTTCTGTTCATCGGTTGGAACGCCTATTCGTCTTTGTGCTTTACACGCGGAGTTTAAGAAAATCCTGATACGCGCAAAACTTCCCGCGAGTATCCGAATTTACGACATCCGCCACTTTTTTATTACCGTTAGCCTGATGGCGGGCGTTGATCTGAAAACAGTTTCTCGCGAAGCGGGTCATGGAGACGTAGCATTCACGCTTCAGGTTTACGGAAGTGTGCTGAACGAAATGCACGAAACGGCGAGCGACAGGAGAGAAGAATTATTTAAGAGTCGGAAAACTGCTCGCTAAATCATGCGCGTTTTTATGCGCGTTGTTGCAACGAAAGAGGCGTAATTGCTAGGTAATTTAATGATGCAAACAGATCGAGCATTTGTTCTATTCTCGCAAAATATGGTATGAGAGACGGCCGTTTAGAAAACCAGAATGTACCGTCAAATCATAGCAAAACGCCAGCTAGCCCAATTGATACTGGTTAGTACGCAATCATTGGTCGTGCTCATCACCCAATTCCTCGCAAGCAAAGCGGGTCCTGGATGCACAATCCGAAATCCGAAATTCGAAATACGCAATCGGTGATCATGCCAAAGAGGGTTCGCAAAGCAGTTTTTCCTGCCGCAGGTTTGGGCACCCGTTTTTTGCCTGCAACCAAATCCTCCCCCAAGGAGATGTTGCCGCTCGTCGATAAGCCTCTGATTCAATACGTGGTAGAAGAGGCGGTGGCATCAGGAATCGAATCCGTCATTATCGTGACTGGGCGCGGCAAAAGCGCGATTGAGGATCACTTCGACGTTTCCTTTGAATTGGAAAAGCTTTTGGAGGAGCGTGGGAAAACACAAGAGCTCAAAGCGATGCGGACCATATCCGCTTTAGCGCGCATTAGTTATGTTCGCCAGCGTGAGGCACTCGGCCTCGGCCACGCAGTGTTGCAAGCGCGCGATTTAGTAGGCGACGAACCATTTGCCGTTATGCTGAGCGATGACATCATCGACGCTGAAACTCCGGCTCTCAAACAATTACTTGATGTCTACGAAAAATACGACGCTCCCGTCGTGGGCACTATGCAAGTTGAAGGTGAGGCAATCTCGCGCTTTGGCGCACTCGAGGTAGAGGAAATAGAGGGCGGCGTTTATAAGATCAAGGACATGGTTGAGAAGCCTCCGTATTCGGAAGCACCTTCCGACCTGGCAATCATCGGCCGGTACGTGTTGACACCGGACATCTTTGACGAGATCGAGAAGACACGTCCCGGGGCTATCGGCGAGATTCAAATCACAGACGCAATGAGATCGCTTCTGAAGAAACGGCCGTTTTACGCCGTGCGTTTTACAGGGACACGATACGATGCCGGCGACAAGCTCGGTTTTCTAATTGCCACAGTCGAGTTTGCGCTCAAGCATGAGGAATTGGCGCCTGAGTTTAGAGAGTATCTGAAGTCGTTGAAGCTTTGAATCTCAGGAAGCACTCGAGCATGAAAGTCTCATGGTCAGGAAGGGTGGTTTACCCCCGCGTGTTGAATGCCCCTGAATCGCAGCGGGGCAAGCCACCCTTCCCAACCATGAGACTCCTTTTCTTGAAATCATTTTCTGTGACTCGGCGGCTCTGTCTCTCATTGGCTAGATAGTTGATTAATATGTCTGATCAAAAACAATTCTCCGGCCGGGTTGCCATTGTCACTGGCGCCACGCGTGGTATTGGTCGCGCCATCGCGCTGGAACTTGCTCGCCGCGGCTCGGATGTCGCGTTCAACTACGCGAAGAGCGCGGAGGCCGCTGAGTCGTTAAGAAAAGAGATCGAAGGGCTGGGCGTTCGCGCCCTCGCATCTCAATGTGACGTGGCTAATACCGAAGCGGCGGCTGAGATGGTGAAGCAAGTGAAGGATGGGTTCGACCGCATCGATTTTCTCGTCAACAACGCAGGCGTCACGCGCGACAATCTGATCCTGCGCATGAAGGAATCCGATTGGGACGAGGTAGTGGACACAAACCTTAAAGGCGCCTGGAACTTCGCCAAGGCAGGACTGAGGACAATGCTCCGGCAGGAAGGTGGCGGCTCCATTCTCAACATCTCGTCGATTAGCGGACGGGTGGGGATGGCCGGACAGTCGAACTACTCGGCGTCGAAAGCCGGCATGGTCGGTCTCACAAAAGCACTCGCCAAAGAAGTCGCAAGCCGAAAGGTGACTGTTAACGCGTTGGCATTGGGCATGGTTTCAACCGACATGGCGGAAGCGCTCGACGAAAGTTACCGGACGAAAATCATTGAACAAATTCCGCTCGGCCGTTTTGCCCAACCAGATGAAGTCGCGCGCATTGCCTGCTTCCTGCTCTCCGAAGACGCGCGCTACATAACCGGTCAGGTGATTCAGGTCGACGGCGGTCTGGCAATGTAGTGGCATCAGAAGCCCGCGCGTCAGCCAGGGCTTATCTTAATAACTTTTGCTCAACGGACCGGAGCCACTAATACGGAACCAGGAGCAGTAGCGACCGGGTCCAAGTTAGTCTCCGGTCCAACGTCCCAATGCCCCAAGTCAATTACGGAACGGGAGCGGGTGGCGACCGGGTGCGGGCGGTATCATTCGGTGGCTAAGAAAGCCAGATTCTCTTGTTGGTTGCCCGTCGCGCAGACGACCCGGTCGTTCTGTATTTGCCTTGATTCAGGTGACGGATGCCAGTGGGAGAGCCACAGCGATTCCAAAGTTCAAACTAACTTCACTGCCGGCTACCCTTTCCAGCTATTTACTGTTTTTCGTTCTCGATTTAGGATTACCCAAACAAGTAATCGTCACATAGTCAATCTATAGAGCCGCGCAGAAGGGACGTGAGTTGTGATTACTCTCAATGTTAACGGCAAACAAGTCTATGCCGATGTCGCTCCCGACACGCCGCTGCTATGGGTGTTGCGCGAAGCGCTTGGTTTGACCGGGACTAAATATGGCTGCGGCATGGCTCTGTGCGGCGCGTGCACTGTGCACCTGAATGGGGAGGCGATTCGCTCGTGCGTGAAGCGCGTGTCTGATGCTGCCGGCAAAGAGATTACTACTATTGAAGGACTCTCGACTGACCTAAGTCATCCTTTGCAAAAGGCCTGGATCGAAATCGATGTGCCGCAGTGCGGCTATTGTCAATCGGGTCAAATCATGAGCGCTGCGGTTTTGCTCGCCGAGAATAATGCACCCACTGATAACGACATCGACGAAGCGATGACGGGAAACATTTGTCGTTGCGGTACCTACTCGCGTATTCGTCCGGCCATACACCGCGCCGCGGCGATCAAAGCTCAAGGGGGTGCGAAATGAGCTCAGCGAAGTCAATGTCAATAAAGAGGCGTGACTTTTTGAAGACAGGAGCGGCGGTTGGCGGTGGGCTTCTGGTTAGTTTGTTTATTCCGGAATGGGCACGCGGCAGCGGTGCAGATGCGGCTAGCGCGCGGGCCACAACGCCGGCGATGCCAGCCACGCCCGCGACATTTTCTCCAAACGCATTCATAGGAATCGCCCCGGATGACACGGTTACAATCATCGTTAACAAGTCAGAGATGGGCCAGGGCGTTTACACATCTTTGCCAATGCTCATCGTCGAAGAGCTTGAGGCTGACTGGAGTAAGATCAAGGTGGAATCTGCGCCTGTCGATCAAGCCTATGCCCATCCCACTTTCGGCATTCAATTCACCGGAGGCAGCATGAGTACCGCGTCGGAGTGGGAACGATTCCGGAAAGCGGGAGCGACCGCGCGCATGATGCTAATCACGGCCGCCGCTCAAAGTTGGAAGGTCGAACCGCAAAGTTTACACGCAGAGAAGGGTTACGTAATTCATGCAGCCAGCGGACGGCGAGCTTCCTTTGGTTCACTTGCCGATCTCGCGGCAACTCTGGAGCCGCCAAAAGAAGTACCACTTAAAGATCCAAAAGATTTCAAGTTAATTGGTAAGCCTACGCGTCGCCTTGACACGCCCTCCAAAGTTAACGGCTCTGCCCAGTTCGGTCTCGACGTTCAGATTCCCGGAATGATGACCGCGGTCATAGCGCGCCCTCCGGTATTTGGCGGCAAGGTTGTCAGCTTTAATGCGGACCAGGCGAAAGCGATTGCCGGGATCAGGGACGTACTACAGGTGCCCTCAGGTGTGGCCGTGATTGCAAATGGTTTTTGGCCGGCAAAACTCGGTAGAGACCGGCTCGAGATCAAATGGGACGAGGGCGCAAACGGTACTCTTTCCACAGTGGGAATGCGGGAACAGTATGCAAACCTGGCGAAGAGTCCTGGGTTGATTGCTCGCAAAGTAGGCGATCCCGCGAAGGCGCTTGCCGGCGCTGCCAAAACGATAACCGCCGAATACGAGGTTCCTTATCTGGCCCACGCGATGATGGAGCCGCTGAATTGCGTCGTCGACTTGCGCGGGGATCATTGTGAGATCTGGACTGGTACTCAGTTTCAAACAGTGGACCGGATGGCCGCTGCTGCTGTTGCTGGTCTTAAACCAGAACAGGTTCAGATTCATACCACATTGCTGGGCGGCGGTTTTGGGCGGCGCGCAAATGTTGCTTCTGATTTCGTTGTCGAAGCAGTCCAGGTCGCAAAAGTCGCTAAGGTTCCCGTGAAAGTTGTCTGGACGCGTGAAGACGACATTCGCGGCGGTTGGTATCGCCCGATGTGGTATGACCGCATGATGGGTGGCGTTGATTCCAGCGGAAATCCTGTGGCCTGGACACACACAATTGTCGGCCAGTCGATCATGCAAGGCACTATGTTTGAGGCGTTCATCAAGAATGGCATTGATGACGCGTCCGTGGAAGGCGCCGCTGATCTTCTTTATGGCATACCGAACCTGCAGGTGGACCTGCACACGCCAAAGATTGGAGTGCCGGTCCAGTGGTGGCGATCGGTCGGCCATTCACACAATGGCTTTGCAGTCAAAGCTTTCTTCGACGAACTAGCCCATGCAGGCGGCAAGGATCCTTATGAGCTTCGGCGCACTTTGCTCGCTGAACAACCGCGGATGCGCGCAGTGCTTGATCTCGTTGCGCAAAAAGCGAATTGGGGTAAGCCGTTGCCGGCTGGTAGGGGGCGCGGGATTGCGACGCATTTCTCATTCGATAGTTATGTGGCTCAGGTGGCTGAGGTCTCGGTGAACAAGGACGGCGCGGTGCGTGTGCATCGCGTGGTTTGCGCAGTCGATTGCGGGCAGGTTGTAAATCCTGACTCCGTAAAGGCACAGATGGAAGGCGGAATCGTCTTTGGCTTGACCGCCGCGCTCAAGGGTGAGATCACGCTCGAAAAAGGTCGCGTCAATCAGCGCAACTTTCATGACTACCCGATGTTGAGAATGAACGAGTCCCCGGAAATTGAAGTTCATATCGTGCCAAGTCCGGAAAAACCAACCGGAGTAGGTGAACCCGGCGTGCCTCCAGTTGCGCCGGCGGTGGCGAATGCCATCTTCGCAGCGACAGGAAAGCGCGTGAGGAAGCTGCCGATTCGATTGGATTAACTCGAGAGCTGCGCGAATGGTCTTGAAACAAGAATTAGCGCGCAAAAGACAAAGCGGAAGAGCGGGGGCATGCCCCCTTCCCGACCCAGAGCTAAATTAAGTTAAGCGCATTGCTGTACTTGAGAGGCTTTCAAGCACCTAAAGACTCGCCGACCCGATAACCTCTCAGGTGAGGAAGGTGGGCTTGCCCCCGCTCTTGGTTATGCTGGAGTGAGTTAAAAAAATGAGGAACCCAACATCACGAGTAAATCTAAATCTGTTCATCTTCTCTCTTTCGTTAATCACCCTCAGTCTTGTCGCTTCGCCGATCGCTACTTGGGCCACCAGTGACTCATTGCCACAGCGTAACGACGCGCGGGCGCGTGAGCTCTTCGTTTCAATCATTCCTGTTCTGAAGCATCCACGCTGTCTCAATTGCCACTCGACCGGGGATTTTCCACGTCAGGGTGATGACGGACGCATTCACATCCAGAATGTGAGACGCGGGCCTGACGGGCACGGGAAGTATGGGCAAAAGTGTAGTGCCTGCCATCAGGAACAGAACGTTGCCGGACTAAATATGCCGCCGGGCGCGCCAAACTGGCACCTGCCTCCAGCTAATATGCCCATGATCTGGGAAGGTCGCACGCCCGGTCAGATTTGCCGGCAAATAAAGGATCCAAAGCAAAACAACGGTAAGTCGCTCGCGCAAATTGTAGAGCACGTTACCGCCGACAAACTTGTCATGTGGGGCTGGAACCCCGGCGACGGACGCACTTTGCCACCGATGGACCATGATGAATTCGCGCGAAGGTTTCAAGAGTGGTTTCGTCTCGGGGCATCGTGCCCGGAGTGACAATGCCTCCGCCGGCGTTGCTAATTGCGGTACGGTATTAGGAAACGCTGCTACGGGAACTTCGGACGAAAATCCGAAAAGATGGAGTGTAAAAATGTAGAAATGATCGTCACAATTCTCTTGACCGTAGAATCTTCTCTTCGATATCCTCCGCTCCATTCTTGATATTGCTTGTCCATCGGCTGAATTGTTGTCGCGTCACGATTGCGCGCTTCACTTCCGATCAATTAAATATTCAGGTGCTCGCCTTGAGTTAACTGAGTAGAGCGTAGCTTTTTAATTCGATCTCCCCAGATCGCGATCGCTTTATTGCGTCACGATCATTTCTTTACTGGCACGTCCGAAGGAGAAACACCATGCACCGCACTAAATCTCTCATCCTTTTCCTGGCGATAGTCGTTGCCTTAGGCGCTTCGCTAAGTAGTTTTACAAATATGGCGGCGGGCACCAGAAGTCCGTTCGCTGGAAACACAGACAACGGCAAAATTCCCATCACGACATCTTCCGAGGAGGCGAGGAAGGAGTTCCTGCAAGGGCGTGATCTCGTCGAGAAGCTTCTCATACAAGACTCTATCCAACATTTTGATAAGGCAATTGCCCTCGATCCAAACTTCGCGCTGGCAGAGTTGAACAGGGCCGCTGTCAGCCCAACCGGAAAGGAATTTTTCGAACACCTGAAGAAGGCGGTCAGTCTGTCAAACAAGGCGTCGAGCGGGGAGAAGCTGCTTATCCTTGGTACCGAGGCGGGTGCGAACGGAAGCGTAGCAAAGCAGAAGGAATATCTCGAACAGCTTGTTGCCGCCTACCCAAATGACGAG
>JALYXE010000447.1 GCA_030947265.1 Acidobacteriota bacterium | reverse complement strand
CTCCAACTTTGTCTTCTTCCAAATTCAGCGCCAGTCCGCGAACGTCGTGAGGAAATTCCAACAACTCGCCGGCCATAACTTTTTCCAGTCCGTGGATCTCGGCAATTCCATCACCAACCTTAATGACCGTCCCAACTTCCATCACAGTCACGCCTGACTCAAAATTCTCGATCTGCTTCCGAATAATTTCGTTGATTTCGTCCGCTCTAATTGGTTCCATCATTTTCCTCTGGTATTAACCCGCGAGTTCTTCACCAAGTCGCCTCAGTTGATTTCGCACCGAACCGTCATAGATAGTTGAGCCTATTCGGGTGACGATTCCGCCGAGAAGCGATTCATCAATTCCAAACCTCAAACGTATTCGTTTGCTCGTCATTTCCTCCAGTTTCTTTTCCAGTGCTTGCTTCGTTGCATCAGGGACTGGCCGAGCCGATGTCACCTCCGCACTTATCACACCTGAGCGCTCGTCCAGTATCTGGACCAACTTTGCATTAACTTGAGGCAGCTCGGCCATCCTTTGGTTCTTTAACAGTATACGAAGAAAATTTGCAGTCGTAGGCCGCACTTTCGTACGAGTGATCAATTCATTAAGAACTTTTCCCTTTTGTTCGTACGCAACCGTCGGATTACTGAATGCTTCAAGCAAGGGCGCGTTCTCTGAAATCATTTTCTCCCAAGCCGCTAATTCTTCTCGCACAACAGCCTCCTCAGCTCGCGCGATAATTACGTCGGCGAGTGCTGAAGCGTAGCGCCTGGCGACAGTCTGTGAACTCAATGGTGTGCCCTCCCAAGTTCATTCACATTGAGAGTCGTTAACCTCGCATCGTCTTCGGGTCTGATTTCTCTTGCCAGAATTTCTTCCGCCAACCGCACGCTTTCCTGAGCCGCGAACTTACGGAGTTCCAGCCTCGCGGCCTTGCCGGCACTTTCAATCTCTCGCTTGGACTGCTCTCGCATTTTGGCGATCTCTGCCTCAGTAGCCAAAGTCATGCGTTCCTTTTCTGCATCGGCCTCTGCCCGGGCCTTCGTCTTTACTTCCAAAACTTCCCCGTCCAGCCTCTCCAAGCGAGCCTCCACTTCAGCCAGCTTCGCCAGCGCGCGGTCCTTCTCTTCCCGGGCTATTAACAACTCTCTTTTAATTCCTTCGCTCCGCGAACGTAAGGCTTCACGAATAGGCCTGCCGAAGTGGCGATGTAAGTAAAGTGCGCAGGCAATAAACACCAGTAGATTGACGAACTTCCACAACTCCAAACCGGGGTAGTTCCACCAGGGAGGCCCTTCTGCGTCAAAGTATAAAAACTCGATTACGGTAGAAATGGCAAGAAACACAATAAGTCCTGAGCCCGTGCGTTCCGTCGCGAACCATCGTCGCGGATTTACCGATGAAGAATTCGTTGGCTGATCTCTAAGGCACGTGTGTGGGCGTCCGCCTCGAGGTTGGCTTTTACCTTCTCAGCTTCACTTCTCAAGTTCTCCTTTTCACCGGATAGCCAACTCGTTATCTCGCTTTTGACCTCGGCTACTTTCCCTTCTCTTTCTCGTGAAAGGAGTATTCTCTCTTGTTCCATCAGGGCATAACCTTCGGTCCGTGCCTCCCGCAAGCGCCGCTCATACTCGCGGAGTTTCTGATCGACTGTTGCCAGTGCCTGCTGAGCTTCGCTAAGACGCCCTTTCGTTCGGCGCTCTCGTTCTTCCAGGATGCGATTGATCGGCTTGAGCAGTGTAACGTTCAGCAGCGCCACCATTACGACTATGACGGCCAAATGAAAAACGAGCGTTCCATCCGGAACCAACTGAATCTGACTTTCTGCGAACGCGAGGAAAACCAACTTGCACCGCTCCCTTTCTGACCAAACGTACATTCGAACTCCGGACAACCGGAAAAGCGTCGGAGTCTAACATCGCCCTAAAAAACGGGTCAAGCCTAACTGTTGCCCGGAAGAGGCACGTCAACTAAGCCCTCCTCGGCCTTTGTCGCGCCGCTACCCACCATGACAACTGACAAAGCTCACTGTACGTTGTACTTTCGGCCCGCCAAGCGATGGTACATAATACAGTCGCAGCTACCGCGCTGCTGTAACTAGTAAATGAAAGAGGCGGTCCAGGTCCCCTTTTGTGTAAAACTCCAGTTCTATTTTGCCACCGTCAGCTCCCCTATTCTGAATAATGCGTACCCGCGTTCCATATTGTCGCCTCAGCTTGCTCTCCGCGGCACGTACGTTCGCGTCGCTATCCTGAGTTTTCGGCGATGCGGTCGAGTGTGTGGGACGAGGCGCCAGGAACTGCCTGACTAGTTGCTCCGTAGCTCGTACGGAGAGATCCTGGTCAATGATTTTTCTCGCTATGCGGCGTTGCACGTCCACCTGATCAGTCCCCAGCAGCGCCCGAGCATGACCTGTAGTCAACCTCCCCGATTGGACTAATTCCTGGAGGTCCTCTGGTAGTCGAAGCAGGCGCAAATAATTAGTAACGTATGAGCGGTCCCGGCCCACACGTTCCGCTACGGTCTCCTGCGTCAGCCCTACCGTGTCGATCAGTTTCTTGTAAGCGCGTGCTTCCTCGATGGGATTCAAATCTTCGCGCTGGATATTTTCGATGAGGGCGAGTTCAAGGACTCTCTCGTCCGTTACGTTACGCAGAACCGCTGGTACCTTGGTTAGACCTGCTCGTTGTGCCGCTCGCCAACGGCGCTCACCGGCAATGAGCTCGAACCTGGCTCCCTTTCGCCTCAACAGGAGTGGCTGGACGACACCATTCGCACTTATCGATCGTGCAAGCTCGTCTAACTTCGCATCATCGAAAAGGCTACGGGGTTGCAAGTCGCTGGGGTCTATCAGATCTATAGGGAACTCAGTGGTCTCCTCTGTCGCCGTAGCGGTCCCTTCAGCTGAAAGCAGCGCTCCCAACCCCCGACCCAATACCTTTCGTGTCATGCGCGATTATCTCCTTACCTAACTCAAAGTAAGCTTCTGCTCCTTTGGAATGAACGTCATAGAGAGTAATGGGTTTCCCGTAACTTGGCGCCTCTGCCAGGCGGATATTTCGCGGAATCACGGTTTCAAATACCTGCTGACCATAAAAATCGCGTAGGTCGGAAGCTACCGCGGCTGACAAATTGGTGCGCTCATCGTACATAGTTAACAGAAGCCCCTCAATGGTGAGGCTGGGGTTATGAAGTCGACGAATTCTGGCCAATGTGTCAAACAATTCCGTTACTCCCTCAAGCGCGTAGTATTCACACTGTATAGGTACAAGCAGCGATTTAGCAGCCGTAAGGGCGTTGAGCGTTAAGAGTCCGAGTGAAGGGGGACAGTCTATTATGATGTACCGGTAGCTGTCTTCGACTGGCGCCAGCGCGTCGCGAAGCCTAAACTCGCGTTTTTCGACGTCGACAAGTTCGACTTCTGCGCCGGCGAGATCCTTATTTGACGGTAGGACCTTCAGGTAGGGCGTTTCGGTTGGCAGGATCGTCTCCTCAACCAAGTCTCCCAAAACAACGCAGTGATAAATGCTTTTTCGAAAGCTTCCCCGCTGAATACCCACCCCGGAGGTGGCATTTCCCTGGGGATCCGAGTCGACGAGCAAGACGGGAATGCCGTTGCCAGCCAAGATCGCAGCCAAATTCACGGCAGTTGTGGTTTTGCCCACGCCACCCTTCTGATTGGCGATTGCAATTGTTTTGGCCATTGCAGATAGACTTCGTCAGTTAGCACGCAAGAGAAGCGTAAGTTAACACAGGAGGCGGCTAGTTTATATAGAAGATAGAGGAAACAGAGTTTTTGTCCGCATGAGTTATGTTTCACGTGTCCCCCGCGCGTTCGCGGGACACGTGAAACATTTCAAACAATAGCCTCAACGGTGCGAATTAACGCTTACAAAGAGGGTTGCCAGCGCCGCCTGTGTCAGACCGGGTATACGGCGGGCATCTGCAAAAGTGAGCGGGCGCACTCGCTCAAGTCGCTCAACCATCTCATGGGATAGTCCACTCAGAGCTCGGAAATCGAGGGTTTCGGGGATGCGTGTCGAATCATGGCGACCCAGGCGTTCTCGGGCTGCTTCCTGGATCTTGATATATCCGGCGTACAAATCGTCTGCCAATGCTGTTTCCAAATCGGCCACACCAACCTGCGATTGCACTTTGGCTGGCATAAGCAGCAACAACATTTCCGCACTAATTCCAGGTCTTCTCGCAAGATCCGCCAGGCTGATCGATTCACCCAGGTCTGTAGACACCAACCCTCTCACGCCCGAGTAGGCCGAATCAGACCTTTTCAGTCGCGTCATCTGCAAACCGACCTTCACTTTCGCGATCCGATCTCGGCGCTGGTTAAATCGATCCCAATCGCTGTCCCCGACCAATCCCACTTCTCTGCCGTAACGCCGCAGTCGCTCGTCCGCATTGTCATGCCTAAGGGACAGTCGACATTCCGCTCGTGACGTAAAGATGCGGTAAGGCTCATCGACGCCGTGCTTGATCAAATCGTCTACCAGAACACCTATGTACGACTCCTCTCGATTCAGACGAAAAGGCTGGCGATTCTGAACGAGCATTGCGGCATTAATTCCCGCCAGTAAGCCCTGGCAAGCCGCTTCCTCGTAGCCCGTTGTGCCATTGACCTGGCCGGCATGGAATAAGCCGGAAATCCTGCGACACTGAAGGTCAGGGCCTAACTCGCGTGGATCTACGTAATCGTATTCAATTGCATAGCCTGGACGGATAATCTTCGTCTCTTCCAAACCGCGAACCATTCTGACAAGATTTTGCTGGATGCCCGCAGGCAACGAAGTCGAAAAACCATTTAGGTAGACCTCCTTTGTATCATGACCTTCAGGCTCCAAAAAAAGCTGATGCCGATCCTTATCCGCGAATTTTACGACCTTGTCCTCTATCGAAGGGCAATAGCGCGGGCCGATTCCTTTGATCTGGCCTGAATAGAGCGGCGACTCGTGAAGATTTTTTCTTATAGTTTCGTGGAGAACTTTCGTCGTGTAGCCGATGTAACACTTAATCTGCGGTTGTTCTATGCGTTCGGTCGAAAACGAAAAAGCTACCGGTCGTTCGTCTGCGTGCTGAGTCTGGAATGCATCCCAGTCGATTGTCCTACCGTCCAACCTTGGGGGTGTTCCGGTCTTTAACCGGCCCACCGGAAAACCCAGTCGCTTTAAAGCTTCGGCCAATTCAATAGAGGCTGGCTCTCCTGCCCGGCCCGCCTTGTAGGTGCGTCGCCCGGTGTGCACTAAACCGTTTAAAAAGGTGCCGGCGGCCATGATCACAGCCCGCGCCCCAATTCGACGACCATCCTCCATCGCCACGCCGCAAACCTTTTCCCTGTTCACTAACAAATCGATCACCATGCCTTGTCGCAGATGCAGATTCGCCGTGCTCTCCAAAGTCTTCCGCATTTCCGTACGGTAAAGCGCACGATCTGCCTGCGCGCGGGGCGATTGCACTGCCGGTCCCCTTGATCGATTAAGCAAGCGAAACTGGATTCCCGTGCGGTCGATGACACGACCCATTATTCCGCCGAGTGCGTCGATCTCTCGAACGAGGTGTCCTTTGGCTATTCCACCTATTGCTGGATTACACGACATCTGCCCAATCAGATCCAGGTTAATTGTCACCAATGCGGTCGTTGCGCCCAGGCGTGCGGCGGCTGAAGCAGCTTCACAGCCCGCATGGCCACCACCAATCACGATTACATCAAAACCTTCGTCGAAGACCATCGTTATTTCCCAATACAAAAAGTGCTAAAGATCTCGGAGAGAATTTCCTCCGTGCTTGTCTCGCCGGTAATCTCTCCCAGAAATCGTAGCGCATTGTGTAAGTGCACGAGAACGAGTTCTTCACCGGCTTGTTCAGTCAACAGCTCTAATGCGGACTCCACGGAACTTTGTGTACGGCGTAACAGATCATAGTGTCTACTATCTGTAACTAAGAGTCCCACGCCTTGCGCATCGACAACACCAAAGGGCGCCAGTATAGCAGCAGTAAGGTCCTCGAAACCTACACCCGTTAACGCTGAAACATGGACCATCTTTGACTTCCGGCCGAGCTCACTATCGATGCAGGGCTCCCCTGGCAGATCGCACTTGTTAATAGCAATGATATGCGTTGCTTCAGTTGCTTGAGATAAGACCACCAGGTCCTCGGGCAAGAGCTTATCCGAACCATCCACCACCGCCACCAGAAGATCAGCGTCGGCTATTGCCCTATGCGTGCGCTCTACGCCAATCGCTTCGATCCTGTCACCCGCTGCGCGAATGCCTGCAGTGTCTGTGAGTGAGACCGGTACGCCACTGAGAGTAATTGACTCGGTAATACTATCCCGCGTGGTGCCGGCCAACTCAGTTACAATGGCCCGGTCGGACCGCAGTAACCTGTTGAATACACTAGACTTACCGACATTGGGGCGGCCGATAATCGCAACCCTCAAGCCGTCACGCAGGAGGTGGCCACTGGCATAAGTGCGGGCCAGATCATTGACCACCCCGAGGACGGCTCCGAGTTGGTGCTTTAATTCGTTAACTTGAATCTCCGGCAGATCTTCTTCGACGAATTCAACCGCCGATTCAACTCTTACGATCACTTTAATAAGCTCTTGCTTGCACGGCTGCAGAGCGCTCGATAATTCTCCGCCTAATTGGCGAGTAGCTTGTACTGCTGCTGCATTTGTTTGCGCATTAATCAGATCCCGAATTGCTTCCGCTTGACTGAGATTCATCTTACCGTTTCTGCAGGCTCGCAGCGTGAACTCGCCTGGACCAGCCAGACGCGCATCAAGACTTTGGATTAGATCCAGCAGCTGCCGCAGAATTACCGGCGAACCATGACAACTGATCTCTACCAGGTCTTCACCCGTGAACGAATGTGGGCCTTCGAAATAACTAATCAGCGCGTAATCAAGAACCTCGCCCGATTCGCCGACTATTAATTTCTTTAGAACAACGCGCTTCGGCTCGGGTGTGAATTGTTCGTCGCGAGTTATCGTCCGGAGGATCTCAACTGACTGTGGGCCACTTAGCCTAATCACACCGATCGCACTACGTCCAGGCGGTGTTGCTACTGCGACTATAGTATCCATCGCGGTTGGCCGGTTGGTATTTGAAAGGATCGCGTGATGCCTGGTCTATGCAGTGGGCTTCAGCGCAACTCGCAGTTTACGAGCGGAGCCTTCTCCTATTGACTCTGTAGCCAGGTCATCACACTCGGCGAGCGTAAGGTGAATTATTCGTCGCTCGTTAGAGTTCATTTCACCAAAAACAAAAGGCGTGCGAGTGGTCCGTACCCGCTCTGCAGCGATCTTGGCCATCGCGCGCAACTCCGCCTCACGAGTAGCGCGAAATCCTTGAACGTCGCATATGAGGCGCTCTCCTTCGGGGAGTGAACGCCCAAACGCCTGATTTACGAGGTGTTGCAGCGCCTGCAAAAGTTCTCCTCCCTCTGCTTGCAATAACTCCGCATCGGGACCACTCAAATCCAGCAAACATTCCGATGTGCTTTCTTTAACAGTGACCTCTAAATTCAGGCCTGTACCCTGGAATAGAGACCTGAGGAAATTCCCTGCGTTGGTGCAAACGTCTTCCATAGCTCAATAGCGATTAGTAACGCGAAGCGTGTTAGGCCTGAGATGGCCGCGCTGTTCCCATTCCTTTCTTCGGAGCGGGCTTGACGTTTCGTTCTGCTGGCGGCTGTTCATCATCTTCAGGTTTAGTCCACCGGTTAATCAGAAACTGCTGGCTGAAGCCAACGATATTGCCGACTAACCAATAGAGTAACAATCCCGAGGGAGCGCCCCAAAGCACATATAGCATGAACACGGGCATCCCTATTGCCATCATCTTTCGCTGGAGTGGGTCCGCCGAGGGAGCAGGGGTAATTAACTGCAAGACGATCATCGTCGCGGCCATCAAGATCTCCAGTACATGATAAGGGTCGCCAGCAGAAAGATCCGGCAGCCATAAAAACGTGGCCTGTCGAAAATCAAGCGAGATCGTAATGGCCCTGTAGAGGGCGAAGAGGAAAGGCATCTGAATGAGAAGGGGTAGGCAGCCACCGAGTGGATTTCCTTCCTTCATTAAGCGCAGTTGCTCAACCTGCAGCTCCTTCAGCCGGGGATCGCTTTGTTTCATCCCCTTGATTTTTTCCTGCAGCTCTTTCATTCGGGGCGCGAGCTTCTGAGCCTTCTTCATTGATTTGGAGGAGCGCCACTTCAGAGGGAAAAACAGCGAGTAAATCACTATCGTAAATAAGATAATCGCGACGCCATAGCTGCCGGTGAGCTGTCTTAAGAATTTGATCGACTTTAGTATTGGTACAGCGAGCGGCCTGGACATCCAGCTAAACCAACCATAGTCGATGAGTCCTTCCAGATCGATGGTCCGTCCGACAACCTGACTCAGATTTCTGCTGGCTTCCGTCAGCAGAAAATGGTCCTTGGGACCCGCGTACACAACTGTGCGCGAACCATCCGACGGAATAGGCACCCACGCTGATGTTAGAAATCTCTTTTCAGTCTTGCTGTTACCAGTGTAGTCGTACTGTGTGGTTTGCAGATCGAGACCTTCCAGTCGTTTTGATGGGACTGCTACCATCGCAAAATAGGTGTCACCAATACCCGCCCAGTCAACTGGTCCGGCGAGCGCCATATGATCCGGCGAATTCTTGTTTTCATTAATCGCCCGTGCTTGATGACGGCCCACCTTGTCACCGACTGACGCCACTACCTCCGGGGCCACCGAGTAGAATGAGTAACGTTTGACTCCCTGGTCACCAATACTTGGACCAACTCTGATTTTGGCCTGAGGAACTATTTGGTCGTGACGTTTAATTGTGACCTCTAGATCCACGCTGTAACTATCCGCGTCGAAAGCGATGGTTTTGACAACGTCCAAACCAGACGCTTTATCATTAAGAAGAAATGTTATTCGCTTCTTCTCACCAGGTGCCAGCAGCAATTCGGTCTCAGCCGTTCCAGGCTGAACGCCGTCGATCGAATAATTCGTGGAGACCAGAATGACATCCACTTCGGCGTCACCGGTAGCTAATTGAAATGCGGCATCCGGAGGTGATCTTTCCAGCCCTTTGGGTGAGATCAACTCGAGAGGAACATGAGCGTTCTTATCACCTGCCACTGAGTAGATGTCACGTCCGCTGTCTTTATTCTTTTTGACTATCCAACTGATAGCGCCGGCGCCCTGGCTATCAAGTTTCGCTTCGTAAAGAGGTGTCTTGATCGAGAGCGTCCGGTGAGGCGCGGCGTTCGCAGACTCACTCGGAGAACCGGCAGGGGTGGGCGACTGCCCGGCGATTGGACCGATGGGCGCGATTGATCCATTGCGCGGCGCAACGGTCGGTTGCGGACTAGCTTGCGAAGGAGACTGGGAAGGTTGGGGCTGCTGCGGGGGCTTGACCGGAACAAGGTAGCTCCACAGAAAAAGTATGGCCGTGGAGATTAGTAGCGCGAGTATTAATCGTTTTTGTTGCATTTAGCTTGGCATCCAAAAACTAGCTGTGGCTGCGTCCATCCATGCCCTACTTCACTGGATCGTAACCGCCCGGGCTGAACGGATGACAACGCACCAATCTTCGGAGCGCAAGCGCGGTTCCGCGAAGGGCGCCGTGTCTACTAATCGCCTCAGTGGCATATTCCGAACAAGTGGGAAAGAATCTGCAAGAAGCGGGAAGAAAAGGCGAAATGACGAGTTTATAGAACCTAAGAAATGCGATTAGTAATGACTTCACCGTACCTGTTACGCAAACTTCCGCGTCTTACTCTCTTCCTTCGCTACTCTTAAAACTAGTTTCTCGAATTCCTCGATAGCTGCTGTCACCTTGAAGCTGGGCAGCGCGCGCTTCGCATTAATGACCCAATCATATTTTTCTTGCAAATCAAACAATAAGGACCGTTTTAGACGAAAAGTCTCTCTTAGCAGTCGTTTCGCCCGATTTCTATGGACCGCGTTGCCCAGGGCCTTCCGCGAAGCTGTGATACCAAATCTGTTATGAGACAAGTTGTTGGGCAAGACGAATGCGGTCATCAATGCGCTTTCGTAACGGGTGCCCTTCCTGTAAACCTTTTGGAAATCCTGACTTGCGCGCAGATACACCGTCATCAGCTGCGACACAACTAGTAGTGAGATGGGGTCAAACGCCGGCGGCCTTTTGCACGCCGCCGTTTAAGAACAAGTCTGCCGGCTTTCGTCGCCATTCTCGCCCTAAACCCATGCGTTTTGGCTCGACGCCTGTTATTAGGCTGAAAAGTTCGCTTGGACATAGCTGGAATTCTCCAATGAAAAGAAAACCGTAAGACTAGCTGTCACCGACCCTTCTGTCAAGAAAGGGTGTGCCTGGGTAATGGGTCAGTTTCGCCAGGTCACGTCGTCACTTTTGATCACTACACTGAGGGCGGTGCTGATC
>JALYXE010000432.1 GCA_030947265.1 Acidobacteriota bacterium | reverse complement strand
CATAGTCGGGACCATGAGTCCTTCCGCGCACTCATTGAACGCGGGATGAGCACAGGCGAATTCGATTGTGTCAACGCCGGAGACGCGGCGATAGCGCTTCAAGGGCTAATCGCGATCAACATCATGTCCTATTTGAAGATGGGGCACCGGCCCGAGTTTCTTTCCTCCGAACGAGCGCGTGATGTCGCCAATGTTTTACTTCAGGGAATTGCAGGGAAGGGAAAAAGAAAGGGCCATAACAAAGGGCCGAAGAAAGCAACAGCGTAGGTGTCTGATGACCCGCAAGGACTGGAAGAAATTTACCTCCTTCTACTTTTACACGCTGCTCTCACTGGGTTTGGGCGTGGTGGCAATGGCCAGCGAAACGCGCTCGCTGACCAGCATTTTATTTCTGTGTCTCACCGGCATCCTGACCTGGGGCCTAATCGAGTATTGGCTGCATCGGATGGTTTTTCACTTTGATGCACAAAGCGAAAAGGGGCGCAATTTTGTTCATGCACTGCATCTCTACCATCATGCGAACCCGAAAACTATGGACGATCTTTTCGTGAGTTTGCGGCTAAGCTTACCGATCGCGCTTTGTTATTGTTCGCTAGCCTGGGCGCTTATGAGAAGCTGGCAGGCGATAGTTTACCTGTTCATAGGTCTGATCTCAGGCTACTTCAGCTACGAATTCCTGCATTATCAGGCTCATCATCGCGCGCCCTGTTTACGCGTGTTGCGCTATCTGAAGAAGTATCATCTGCTACACCATCACCAGACTTCCGCGTTGCGCTTTGGTGTCACCTCACCCGTGTTTGACTACCTCTTCGGAACCTTTCAATCAACCAACCAAAACCGAGCTGTAAGATAGTGCCTCAGTGTTTATTCCCAGGAACTGCAAGTAAAGCTCATCTTTGCCTGTATCGCGAGATTCTCGTTTATTCTGAAGCCGCGAGCCACTCGTAAATCGACATCGAAATAGTCTGGTCCCTTGCCCCTTATTAGACTACGGATTCGAGTTGCCGAATCTGAGTCTGTATTCAACTGAATTCATGAATCCGTTGACCATGGTGCGAAAGTCGCCAGGGTGAGTGCTTAGATAATTGACCCAAGCCTGGTAGCCGGCGGCCTCCGGCGTGCGTCTTAAGTATCCGTAATACTGCATGGAGACGAATGCGGCGTTGGACTCGCGCTCGCCAACCTCACGGCTTTGCACAACGGCGCGCAAGACCTGGGGGCGCGAGAGCGCGCCGCTGGTCAACTGATCAACCAGGGCCGCCTGTGTCAGCGTGACTTGCGGCCCCGTGTCCGGGTTGGCTGGATCGGTGGTGTTAATGCTGGTCACGCCGTAAGGGGTGAGCAATGCCGCGACGAACTGGCTATTGTTCATGCCGCCATAGACGGTTATAAATTCCTGCCGCTGCACGAACGTTTGCGCGAGCCGCGCGCGTTTCATGTAAACCTCTTCGGGCGTCTGACCCGTCACCTGCCGCATGTCGAAAATAACTTCGTCGTAAGTTGGCAGTCGGTTCAGCGCAACCTTGTAAAATAGGAAGACGTAGAAGCCCTTCAGCCGGAACTCGTCCGATCCAAAGAAGGAGGAGGAAACCGTTAGCCGATCGCACGCCGGATTGTTGTTGACGTCCGAGCACGTGTTCAAGACATTAAGCCACGCCTGGAAGCCGGAGGGCTCTGGTTCGCGCGACAGGAAATCAAGATAATGCTGCCGCACGAAGAAGGAGCTGTCGAAGATGGGGTTTGGCTCGCCGGGGGCGTCGTCGTCCACGATGGTGAGGAAGGCGCTGTTTGGGTTGGCCAGCGGTGCGCCGTTAGCCCCGGTCAGGATGATCTGCACCGCCTCCGGAGGCTCAACATGCGCGTCGTTGATGATCGGGACGGTGAATGTCTTTGCGATGTCGCCTGGCGCGAACGTGAGGGTGTCAACTGTAGTCGCATAATCGCACCGGGCGAAGGCCACTCCTGGCCTGCTGGTCGTATCGTCGCAGCGGATCTGATTGGGCAAATCTACCGTCTGGTAGTTGACTGAGGCCGGGCTTGAAGTGTCGCCCTTGCGCGTCACGGTGAGTATCGCGTGCCCATCGTTCTCGTTGACGCTATAGGTCGCCGCGCTGAAGCGGAAGCCAGGCGAGTCGTCGTCCGTGATCGTACCCGTAGCCTGCGCGGTGGAGTTCGAGGTATTGACGATATTGGACAGATTAAGAAAGAAAGTCTCGTTGCTCTCCTGGAGGGTGTCGCCCTTGATCTGCACGGTAATCTGCTTGGTCTTCTCCAGTGGATTGAAGGTAAGCGTGCCGGAGGTCGAGACATAGTCTGTGTCCGCTGTGGCCGTCCCCGGAGAAGTTGCGTAATTGAGCGTGACAGTCTTCGTCGTCAGATTGCTCAGCGTCACGTTGAAGATCGCGGGAGTCGTGCCCGTATCACCCTCGGGGACCGAGGTGTTGCTGACGAAGAGGAACGGCGTGAACT
>JALYXE010000429.1 GCA_030947265.1 Acidobacteriota bacterium | reverse complement strand
GCATAGACGCGCGGCTGCGCCACCGACTTGCCGATGATTTCATCCATAAACTTAATATTGGAGACCGGCAAGTCCTTATCGAGCGCTGAAACCTCCCGACGCAGCGCACCCGCGAAAGCTTTGGGATCAGACTTCGTCCTGGCGACCAGGGTAAGATTCAACTCCGGATTTTGCTGGAACGGCAAATACACTTCAGGCTGCGAAGCCACCTCGAGGGACGTGTGACTCACTGCGCCGACGACGCCCACCACTGTGACCCAGGGATTTTGGGAATCAGCCTTGCCACGCTTGAATCGTTTTCCGAGAGGCTCTTCGTTCGGCCAAAATCGTCGCGCGGCGGTTTCGTTGACAATCGCCGCGCCGGGCGCGGTTCCGTTGTCACTGTCGGCAAAAGGGCGGCCTTTCCGCAGGGGTATACCCATCGACTCAAAATAGTTTGTGCTGACATTGCGGAGGAAAGCGCGAGGTCTTTCGGCCGCATTAAGAGGTGGCTGTCCTTCAATTGTTAAGCCGACGTTCGACTCGTTGCCGCTGAACGGAAGGTTGTCAACAGTCCCCACTGATTGCAAACCGGGAACTTGCGCAATGCGTTGGACCAGTTGCTGTTGAAAGACTGCCTGCCGGTTCTTATCGGAGTACTTGTTTTGCGGCAACTGGATTTCGAGCGTGATCAGATTCTCAGGCTTGAAGCCGGGGTTGACATTCTGCAAGCGCAGGAAACTCTTTATCATCAAACCTGACGCAATCAGCAACACAAGAGCCAAGGCAACTTCCGTAATCACCAGCAAGCTGCGCATGCGATTCTGCTTAGAGCCTCCGGAATTCCCTCGCCCGCCCTCTTTCAGCGTTTCATTCAGATCCAACCTGGACGCTTGCAGTGCCGGAGCCAAGCCAAAGACGAAAGATGTGAACAGGGACAGCAGCAAAGTGAATGCCAGCACCGGCCAATCGATCCCAATATTGTCGGGGATCGAAACATTCGCGGGGCTGAAAATAACTAACTGACGCAGAACCAGTACAGCAAGTAACGACCCCAAGAATCCCCCCGCAAGTCCCAATAGCATTCCTTCTGTCAACAATTGTCTAATGATTCGGAGACGAGTGGCGCCCAGGGCGGTGCGAATAGCCACTTCTTTTTGGCGCCCTGAGGCCTTAGCTAACAGTAGATTCGCGACGTTAGCGCAGGCAATTAATAACACGCAGCCGACTGCGGCAAAAAGCACAATCAATGCCAGGCGGATGTCACCGGTAATTTGTTGCCGCAGGGGAATAACATCGACTTGCATGTCCGCATCTGTCGCCGGATATTCTTTTTGCAGGCGACTTGCGATTACATTCATCTCGGACTGGGCGACTGCGGGTGTAACTCCCGACCGGAGCCGACCAATCATAAAAAGGGTGCGAATATCACGCGCTATCGGCACTGCATCGGTGGTCAGCGGCACCCAGAGATCAGCATTAGGCATGGCATACTGCGAAGAGGCAACGGTAGCGGAAAAAGAGGGTGGAAATTTGAAGTCTGACGGCATTATGCCGACAACTGTATAACTGTCACCATTGAGTGCCACGGTTTGCCCAACTATGTTCGAATTACCTCCGAAGCTTCGCTGCCATAGATGGTGACTCAGTATGAGCACGCGACTCGCTTGAGGCTCATCTTCCCCGGAAAGAAAGAGTCTTCCTCTTGCAGGCTTAATACCAACCAGCGAAAGAAGAGATGCAGTAACTGGCACGCCGATCACACGTTCAGGCTGATCGCCACCCGTAAGGTTGAAATTGCTGTCGGCGAAAGCTCCCAAGTCTTCGAAAGACTTACTATTCGTTCGTAGATCCAGGAAGTTGGGAAGCGAGGTTGGGATATCTCCAAAGCCGCGCTTAGCGCTCTTTTCCCAAACCATCATCACCTGATCTGGATTGTTGTAGTTAATGGGATGCAGCAGGATCGCATTGACGACACTGAAGATGGCAGTGTTCGCACCCACACCCAATGCCAGCGCTAAAACAGCAATGGCTATGAACCCGGGATTCTTTCGCATAACCCTAAGCCCATAACGCATGTCTTGCCAGAACATCCACTCGCTCCTCACATGCTTGTCCGCGTGACACGTAAACCCGCAAACATTCCCCTTATCGCTAAACGAAATGGTGAATTAAATTTTACTAATTTGAACAGGAGCCCGGTTGAGTGTCAACCATGGCATCACAATTAAGATAGCGTCTGGTTTGCTGAATAATATTCATTCTGGCGGGAAGATCACCGCAGGATGGCTTTTATGAATCGGCTGCAGACCAGGACGAAGTTGACTAGCGGGCCAGGCGTAATTCAGGCATCAACAATCGCAGATTACCCGCCGGCGTAAGAATGGCTGGAGGAACCTAATAGCAGTAGGGGAAAGCGACGCTACTACAGCCGCTTTCCCCATCAAACCCTTATGCGAGGTAACTCTGAGTTCTTCGACCGATTCCAAGCTTGTAGGCCTATTAGAGGGAAGGCGAAGAGCTGGAATTGAGGATTTTATTTAGTCCATGATCAAGATTCCACGATTCTCGGTTGATGTAGTCATTTGTTTTCTCCTGGAAGCGAATGGTTATTGTGGTAGTCGGCTTGAGTAGGGGCCTTTCTTCGGGGGTTTTCCCCATCAAACCGACCGTTAACAAAGAAGCAATTCGCTCTTGTTCTTATCAAGCAATGTGCCACACAGAGATTTCGCTGGATCCTAGCCGCAAGTGCCTGCGATAAATGAACTTACGCGAGTGAGGTTTTCGTTGTTGTTGCGACGGCCAGGAAACACGCAACTGCTTACCAGATATACAACTTCGTTGGCAAATGGTCGGATCCTGCTTTCTTTAGCGATTGGCCAAACAAAAGTGACCTTTTTTTGGTGATGCTGTGTGGGTGGGAGCCTCTTTGCAAAATTTGGTGAGATGTATACCGTAGTAACAAGTGGATAGCACGTATCCAAGGATTCTGCTTTGCACAAAAAGTTGTGCGGCGACGAAAGTGAAACCCAGCCTGCCGACGCGGGCGACAGCCTAATATCACGGCAAAGGCGAAGCTAAATGTTCCCATCAAGTAGTGTGGCCTGCTGCCAACAAAGGAGGTGACCGTGAGATGATTATTCAACTCGGCCACTGAGCAATAACGCTCGCCCAGACGATCCGAAAGCACAAAACGCGAGTGCGACCAGCAACAAAACACCAGTGACCATAAACATGAAGGAGACGCCGATCTGCGTCAGCGCACCGGTAAGCACATATGAGAGTGGCGTCAGGCCGTAAGCGCTCAGCATTGCCACGCTCATCACTCTTCCTCTCATTTGAGCGTCCGATTTGGTTTGCAGCCATGTTGCCGTAAGCACCTGAGTGTATCCGGCAATTATCCCTATCAGAGCCATCAACGTGCAGGCCCAGATGACATTCGGCACCACGCCCAGAAGTGTGAGTCCAACGCCCAAAGCTGTCGTCAATCGAAGAATCGTGTGACCGAAACTATATCTGGGATGGGTGGTCCCCACGATCAAGGTTCCGACCAGCAATCCACCACCTAGAGCAGAAAGCATTGCTCCGAAGGCTGCGACCCCACCAGCAAATTTGATATTGGCTAATGATGCAAGCCCCACCGTAAAGG
>JALYXE010000408.1 GCA_030947265.1 Acidobacteriota bacterium | reverse complement strand
AGCACAGCCTGCACCAGTCCCCTTTCGTCCGGCTTGTTTTGCTCTATCGGTGTTTCCATCGTGGGTTTCGAGGGGCCAGGTCTTATTTATTTCGCGTCCGTAACTCTTCAGCTATCTCGGCAGAGATATCCTCAGCAGACTTCTCGTGGGACACTACGACATGCAATTGCGCCCGAGCATAATTCGGTCGACGCTCCGCGTACAGCATTTGGGCCCGATGTCGGTCCGGAGCAAGCGGGCGTTCACCTCTGGACGCCAGAATTCTTTCCCAGCAAATCTCGAAGGGCACATCTAGCCAGACCGTAATGCCGCCGTATTCTGATATGAGATCGCGGTTTCTCTCCAACGTCCAGGCACCTCCGCCAAGGGCGATAACGCGGGTCGCGCTACTTTGTAAGACGTCCTGCAAACTGCGTGTCTCTACCTCGCGAAACGATTGCTCGCCGTCTTGCTCGATGATGTCTTTCGGAGTGCGGCCATCGCTCGCCGTGATCCCCTGATCCAGATCGACTGACGAGCACTTCAACATACGGGCGAGTGCCTCGGCGACAGTAGTCTTGCCCGACCCCATGAAACCGGTAATGATGATTGCTCGGCTATTGCTCATGGCGTGTCGTTTAAGATAAATGCGACTTACCGCTTTACCAGGGAATCAAGTAACTCGAAAAACTCGGGAAAGGAAATTGCCACGCACTCCACGCCAACAATTTCCGACTCATTGTCGGCAATTAAGGCCGCGATAGTAAAAGCCATCGCGATGCGGTGATCGCCTTCCGGATCGAGCTTTGCTCCACGAAGCTGGGTAGGACCAGTCACAGCCAGACCATCTTCAAATTCCTCGACCTCAGCTCCCATCGCTCGAAGGTTCTTTACCGTAACCGAAATTCGATCCGTCTCTTTAAATCGCAGCTCTGCTGCATCTCGGATTTCGATGCCGCCCGGAATCTGTGTGCCCACAATTGCGAGCAAAGGCAGTTCATCAATCAACTGCGGTATTAAAGCTCCGTTCACTAGATTGGGTTTTCGATGTTTTCCAGTCTCGCGATTCGTCCCTGCTAATGCCCGCACGGTTCCAACCAACTCGTTGCATCCTTCGTAAAGCCCGCTCGTATCGACCTCAAGACCGAGCGAATGAAGCGTTGACAAAAACTGAGTTCGAGTGGGATTCAACCCGACGCCTTCAATCTCCAACTTCGAGCCGGGAAGCAGAGCAGCGCCGGCAATAAAGAAAGAGGCGGAAGAAATGTCACCCGGAATGTCGACATCGCGCGCGGCAAAATTCGCTGGACCATCAATGGTTACCGTACTGAATCCATCAATGGAAGCTTTGGTTTCTACAGGCACGCCAAACCATTTCAGCATTCGCTCTGTGTGATCGCGCGTTATCCCCAGCGTCTCGATTAATTCTGTGCGACCGGCTGCTTGCAAGCCGGACAGCAATACGCAGGATTTAACTTGCGCACTGGCAACTGGCAAGACATATCTAATTCCTTTGAGGGAGGGTCTTCCTTCAATCGTCAGCGGTGGCTTTCCATCTTCTGAGTGGATTCGCGCGCCCATCTTTTCCAACGGCTCAATAATTCTTTTCATGGGACGCGACCGCAACGAGTTGTCACCCGTCAATGTAGATGTAAACTTCAGACCTGCCAGTACTCCGGCAAGCATGCGGATTGTCGAACCGCTATTGCCGCAATCGAGAGGCCCCGAGGGAGCGCGAAGTCCACTGGTGCCTTCCGCCTCTACACGAATATCGTTTCCCTCTCGCTCAATTGAAACGCCAAGTTTCGTGAGGCATGAGAGGGTAGCAGTACAGTCCTGGCTTGTTGAAAAGTTTGATATGCGCGACCCTCCCGTCGCTAATGCCGCAATAAGGGCCGCCCGATGGGAAATTGATTTATCTCCCGGCAGACGAATTCTTCCGTTTATCAGTCGCGCTGGTATTACCCACATTAAGTTAATCTTACCTTGCTCTGCGTCTTCACACCGAAGATTAAAGACCGCTTTCAAAACAGTTTAGTGCCAGTTAAAGAACTGAAAGCGAATGGATTCCGCCTCCGTAACCTTCTTGACAGGCGGCACGCCCACATGTTAAACCCTCGGTCTTCCGCATAGCTTTTGGAGTTTCACAAGAACAGCCGAGACCCACAAACGATGGCTCTTGGAG
>JALYXE010000372.1 GCA_030947265.1 Acidobacteriota bacterium | reverse complement strand
ACACTACGCTTCCGGGGATGATTTTCGTCAGTCGTGCGATGAATGACGTCGCGCGGACAGTGGCTCGAATTAAGGATTCGAATTCCACAGTATTAATCACGGGCGAATCTGGGACTGGAAAGGAGTTGATTGCGCACGCGATTCACCGGCTCAGCAGGCGTGCAGAAAAGGAATTTATCCCCTTCAACTGTTCCGCTGCACCGCCTGACCTAATCGAAAGCATGCTCTTTGGTCACCGTAAAGGAAGTTTTACCGGAGCACTTCGTGATAGCGAAGGTCTAATTCGCGCCGCAGAAAATGGCACACTATTCCTGGATGAGATTGGTGATCTTCCTATTGCGCTACAGCCAAAGCTTCTTCGGTTCTTGCAAGAGGGCGAGATTCACACGCTTGGTGAACAAGCCCCTCGAAAAGTTAACATCCGGGTAATTGCAGCAACGCACAAGGACCTCGAGCAGTTGGTCATCGATAAGCTATTCCGCGAAGATCTCTTCTACCGGATAGCCACCCTGACGGTGAAGGTTCCGCCCCTGAGGGAACGGCCTGAGGACATATCGGCTCTGATTTCTCACTATCTGACTCATTTCGCCAGGCGCAATGATCGGGCGATTGCCGGAATCACCTGGGAAGCAATCCGACTTCTCGAAAATTATTCCTGGCCGGGCAATGTTCGCGAACTCGCCGGCGAAATGGAGAGGCTTGTCTTGTACGCCGAAGAGAACGGCTATATTACGCCGGTTCATGTCAGTAAACATATCCGACCGATGGATTTCGAGAAGGCGCAGACTGAAAAGCGATCAGCTGAAAACCTCGAAATGTTGTTGGAAGATTACGAAAGGCGGGTTATTACTGAGACGTTGAAACGTAACCACTGCAACGTCGCCAGGACAAGCGAAGCTTTGGGCCTGGGCTCGAGGCAAACGCTATATAAAAAGCTGAAGCGCTTGGCGATCGACGTCACAGACTTTCTTCAGGAAGACACTGAGCCCGGATTGCAGTTTCGAACCGAACGCAATTAGGCGGCGTAAAAACTTCCAACAATATTGGTGAGCATTCGAGCAAGTCTCGAATGCTTTTCTTTTTGTAGCCAGCCTCATGTCGCTCTCTCCGCTACAGTGATGCATTGAGTCGTTAACCACGGGCGACAAGCTATTACCCTTGCAAAGGCCAACGTTGATTGGCTGGTACCTTCCTATCTTCTGATTGTGGTCTTTCTCTTGTGAACTCAGGGCGACTTCTTGTGAATCCAAGGCGACAAGTGAAACATTCGGATCACAGTGAAAACAGGCCTCTAGTTGACCTTTGGTTGTTTCGGAGTCATGGCACGTGTCTTGTAATGACGGCGTTCATTCGCGGAGCACTCTGCATCGCGAACAAGTCGATAGAGCTACACACAATCTCATGAAGGCATTTACCACAAAAGAGTTTGTATCGGTTGCAGTCATCGTGATTACCGCACCTGTGCTTGCGTTGGGCGTTGTCCTGGCAAGCGCCACAGTCGCGTCTGGCCACGAACTACTGTTGTTGGCACTAACTCTATGTGGCGCTGTGGTGAGCGGGATCAATGGCTTTGGTCGCCGCACGTCCAGGGCCAAATCTCAATCACACAGAAGCCGCGGAGGGCCACAATCAAGCGTGGCCCTCAGATCATGAGTCTCACTGGGGAACACTCGCGAGCTCTCTGGACTCAAGAGAAGGCGAACGAGGCATCAGGTAATAAAAAAAACTAAAGGAGCAAACAAATGATTAGGAAATTCTTTCGCGATGAAACCGGTCTTGAGTTGTCGGAATACGCTGTTGCCGCAGCTTTGGTTGCGATCGCCGTCGTCGGCGCTTTCACGGCCTTGGGCACAGCAATCAGCGGAAAAATCACTTCGCTTGGCTCAACCATCTCCAAGTAGTTCGGGTGAGCGGAAATGGCCCGGCGCGCTTTAGCTGAAGTTTGAACTTAGGTAAAGCGCGCCAGTGGTCTTGCTAATTCAAGTTTCGTCGGCAGTAAGCCATATACCAGACCTTCTCGATCCTCGGCAGGAAAGAAGATGAAAACATTTCTTTTTGACGAGACAGGGCTTGAGCTTTCCGAATATGCCGTCGCTGCGGCGCTGGTGGCAATAGCAGTGGCTACTGCCTTCACCGCACTTGGCGAAGCAATTGGGATCAGGCTGAAGGAGCTCGTGAGTCGAGTCGGTGGGTAAGTACTACCCTGAAACCACACCAGCAGCATTACGAAGAACGTCCAGTCGTGCACCGCTACAATGAGATGACCGTAACGCTTGTAAACATAACTCTTCTTCTACCGCTGGCGATCATCATCGGATATTACGATGTTCGCTATCGCCGTATTCCTAATGCTTTTGTATTAGCAACCCTCGCTGGGGGTGTTGCGATCAACGCGATTTTTGGAGGCCTGGCCGGAGTCGGTGCAAGCTTCACAGGTTGCGTCCTCGGGTTTGGTTTGATGTTCATGCTTCATGTGTTCGGAGCAATGGGTGCTGGAGATGTCAAACTGTTTGCTGCAATTGGAGCGGTGACGGGCGCTCAGCTGGTCGTACCCACTTTTCTAGTTGTGATCCTGACAGGGGGATTGCTTGCAGTAGTCTCAATGATTCGAACGGGGATGGTGATGACTACGATGCATCGCGTACTACAGATTTTCGTCGGAATGCTACCAGGCTGGCAGATGCCGAAATTTGCCGTGCCCGTAGATCGCAAACACACAATTCCTTACGGTGTCGCCATCACGATGGGCAGCCTCATCTCCATAGCTGTCTTTCGCGCGTGAACGAAGTCGTAGACTTCCAATTGGGTCAACCGCCAACACGGAGAGTGAACCATGCGTAACAAACGTTTCTTTATTGTCTTAGTCGGCGCGCTTCTATTTGGACTGCTTGCCGCAGTTTCCGTTAGTCGCTACCTGTCGAGTGCTCAGGCCCTAACCAAGAATCTCAGCCGTGTTGCCGTTGCCAAAGTTGCGATTCCAATTGGCACAAAGATCATTCCTGAGCAGGTGATGGTGGTCCTGTTTCCTAAAGAGTCGACACCAGATGGCGCTTTTGACTCGCCCGAAAAGTTAGCGGGACGCGTTGCGGTAACAAACATCGCGCCGCGCGAGCCCATCACAGAAGCCCGACTCGCGCCGGAAGGCACCGCCGGCGGGCTTTCCGCGGTAATACCGGAAGGCTATAGGGCGATGACCGTCAAGGTTGACGACGTCGTCGGTATCTCGGGCTTCATCATGCCCGGCACGCTCGTAGATGTCGTAGTTACCATCGACCCTGCCGAGAAAGTGGGAATGCAGGATCCCATTTCCAAAATCGTGCTGCAGAACATCAAGGTCCTGGCAAACGGTCAAAACATCGACAAGCCTCAAGACCAGCGAGAAGCCAACAGTGTGAAGGCAGTCACCTTGCTGGTGACCCCGGAACAAGCAGAGAAGCTCGCTCTTGCCGCAAGTGAAGGCAAGCTCCAGCTCGTAATGCGCAATTCAGTGGATCAAGGGGATGAACAGACCACTGGAGTTAACAAGCGAAGACTTCTTTCCGGTGAACGAGCGTTGCTCCTACCCGATCCAGGTTCGTTAAAGAGCGAACAAGTGCAACCGAATCCAAAACCCGTAATGCGCCGCGTTCGTCCTGAGCCAAAGCCGGTAACGCAAAGTTTACCCAGTCCGGCACCCCCACGCGCCTCAGTTGAAATGATCGAAGGCGCGAAGAAACGAAACGTCGATTTCCCGTGATGAATATGGATGAGCGTTGCGGGTGTTGAGACCAGTTTACCGATTAGCAAAAGGAGCTAAAAGATCATGTACAGCCGTTCCCCAATCAAACGCCGACCAAGCTTACTGCTGGCGCCATTGATGATCGTTGCCATTAATTGCATCGCGCACG
>JALYXE010000345.1 GCA_030947265.1 Acidobacteriota bacterium | reverse complement strand
AGCCCGCATTGCGCAAAAGCCGATGTACCATTCTGAGATCCGGATCTTCAAAAGGATTCTCCTTGAGATCGATGGGCTCGCCTTTGCCAGCAAGTCGTTAAACTCGCCCTTCTCAATAGCTTCTCTGATCTTTTTCTCCGTAAGAGATTCCAGCCTGTTCATAGCCTATCTTGCTTCAAACGGTTTCGCGCATTGGTCTCAACACTTAGAACGTTAATGCAGAATAGATGGTTCCCTCAAGTCTGGAAGGCCTCCACGCGTCACTGATTTCGCTATGCTATGATCGTGGGCAATGCCGGCATCTTTCAGCCTCAAAACGCCGATTGAGGAGTTATACAAATATCGGGTTGCGCGTTTAGGCCAGACGCTTTCTCGCAAACTTGCCGTATCACTCGCCAGCCATTTCGGCAAAAAAGATTACAGCAAGGCGACGGTCGAGGATCTTCTGGCCTATCTGCCGATGCGTTACGAAGACCGTTCCAAGCCGGCGCGTATAAGCGATTTGACCGAGGGGATGGAAGCATCGCTAGAGCTCTATGTCAAAGTCGCTGGAGGCTTTCAGGTGAGGCACCGGCCCTCGTTTGGGCGGTCGAAACTTTTCATGTTTGAAGTCAGCGCTACTGATCCGGAGAAAACCGGTCGACCAGTGGTCGTTTGGTGGTTCGTTTCCGGAGCGCATGCGCACGACATCCTCAACTATTACACCAAGCGTTTTACACGTGGCGCGCGCTTCATTACTTTCGGCAAATGGGAATGGAGCCAGCGGCGCGGAACCTTTGCTTTACGTCTCAACAAACCGGCGGACGAACTCGAGATGTTGCCCTCTCTCGCGCAATGGAGGGACGCGGAGACAGGGAGACTGCGCGAAAACTTCCAAGCCGCAGAGAATGGAATTGATGACGATAGCGGTGATCCTGCTCTTGCGATGATTCACGTAGGACGCCGTGTACCAATCTATCGAAAGCTCGGCGAGTTTAGCTCTAAACGTCTGCGCGAGGTCGTGCATGCAGCGCTAGACCTGTTGCCCGACTCAGCAATTCCCGAAACCCTTCCCACGGATCTCCTCCGCAGGCAAAAGCTTATTGATCGCTCGGAAGCTTTGCACGAGATTCACTTTCCTTCTGAAGACACGCCACTCGACCTGTACGATCAAGCGAGAAGTCCGGCTCATCTGCGTTTTATTTTCGAAGAGTTTTTCTCGATTGCGTTGGGGATGAGGTTCAAACGCGGCCAACGAATAAAAGAAGCCAAAGGCGCTGCGATTAAAATCGATCAGGCCACTAAACTTAGGATCGCCGGCGTGCTGCCCTTCAAGCTAACTGACGCCCAACGTCGTGTGGTGAAAGAGATATTTAAGGATTTAAAGTCGGATGCACCCATGAACCGTTTGCTCCAGGGCGACGTGGGCAGCGGCAAGACCATCGTTGCTCTTATTGCGATGCTCGCCTCGATGGAAAACGGCTATCAAACTGCGCTGATGGCTCCTACCGAGATTCTGGCCGAACAACACTCGCGTAACATCAAACGGTTGCTGGCAAAAACGCCATTTCGAGTAGAACTGCTTACTGGCTCGGTGCGCGGAGCCGACAAAAGGAGACTTCAAGTGGATCTCTCGGCCGGTGAAATTCATGCCTGCATCGGTACTCACGCGATGATCCAGGAATCGGTGGCGTTCAATAATCTCGGTCTGGCTGTTATCGACGAACAACACCGCTTTGGTGTCATACAGCGCGCCGAGTTGCGCGGGCGAGGCTTTAACCCCGACGTGCTGGTGATGACCGCGACGCCCATCCCACGCTCCCTGACAATGACGATCTATGGTGATTTGGACGTTTCCATTATTGATGAGATGCCGCCGGGAAGAACCGCGATTGAGACAAAGGTCCTGGGCGAGGAACAACGACTCGATGTGAAAAAACTAATCTCTCGCGAGGTACAAGCCGGCCGCCAGGTTTATGTCGTATATCCACTCGTGGAAGAGTCGGAGAAGATGGATCTCAAAGACGCAACGCGCAGATACGAGTACCTGCGGGACACAGTCTTTCCCAGGTTTTCTGTTGGCCTCGTACACGGGAAAATGAAGACGGCCGATAGAGATGAGGTTATGAGGCGATTCGTGGCGGCCGAAATCAACATATTGGTTTCCACAACTGTGATAGAGGTTGGCGTTGATGTTCCCAATGCGTCGCTGATGATTGTGGAACACGCGGAAAGATTCGGTCTTTCTCAGCTTCACCAACTGAGGGGACGCGTGGGCCGTGGCGCCAAAAAGAGTTATTGCGTGCTACTTACTTCTGACAAGAGGACGAG
>JALYXE010000154.1 GCA_030947265.1 Acidobacteriota bacterium | reverse complement strand
CGGTAGGGCTGCTCATCATTTTTCCCGCGACAAATTCCTTAAAGCGCGATGAAGAGTTAGGAACTGCCGCGCCGCCGACAACCTGGGTTAAAAGGGCGTCATTTGATCGAACATATACGTAAAGAGTGATATTCGGTTCGACGTAAGCGACACCGGGGATTCGGGAGATTTCGGCAATTGCCGCATCGTCAAGTATCCGGGTCGGGGGTTTATCTGATCTCACCACCGAGCGCTTATCACGTCCATCGTTGTCGGTGCGCCCACCATTCCTGTTGATGCCTCCCGTAACAAGACTGTTGAGGCTCCTGCCAAACACTCGAATTTCGTTAAAAAGATCCAGAGCTCCAAAGCGCGCCAACAGGTTGCGCTGCAGGCCAAGCCCGAACGAAACCATCGTCACGATGACCGCTACTCCAACGATGACTCCCATCGTCGTTAGCGTCGCGCGGAGTTTCGCCTGACGAAGATTTCGCAACGCGAGTTGCAGAATGTCGAAAAAACTCATGATCGAAAGGATGAAGGATGTAGTGTGGAGGGTGAAGGATCAGGGATGAAGGATGAAGCAGAAAGGATGGCCAAGACAAAAGACGATGAACCAGTTGATGGGTGAAGTGAATTCCTGCTCTTATTCATCCTTCAACCTTCCGCCTTCATCCTTCATTTCCCTCCTTCATCCTTCACGTGTGATCCTTCTGAAAAAACGTGGTGAACAGCGTCAACCGTCCAATCGGCAAGATTGGCTGTTACAACCTCGGCGCCACCCGCACGCAGCGCTTCCGCCGAAACAGTGTTAGTAACACCCAATGTGCGCATACCAGCTCGTCTGCCCGATTCAATTCCGGGTGGAGAGTCTTCTATGACTAAACATTCGCGAGGCAACAGTGGAAGAAGGCACACTTCGCCGCGCTTATTATTCAATTGTTCAAGTGCTCTGAGATAACAGTCAGGCGCGGGTTTGCAAACGTTCACGTTTTCGGCGCTTACAATAACGGAAAAGAGACTTCGCAAGCGGGCGCGATTCAATGTGTATTCAATCTCGTCTCGGGTTGCCATACTTACCAGACCAAGCGAGTAACGGCGCGAGGTGACTTTTAGAAGCGTGATGACGCCGGGAAATAATGGCAGCTCATTCTCGATCAGCTTGCGATGATGAACCGTCTTTCTTTCAAGTATTATTCGCAACACTTCATCAGTCAGCGATTTTTTCCCGCGTGCAAATGCGGCACGTACAAAATGCCTGTCGTCCATTCCCAGCGCACCGTAATAATCGCGTTCGGTCAGGTCAATCCCGTGATCGCGCAGCACCTGCTGATAAGCGGCCATTTGCAGCCGTTCATCATCAATGATGACGCCGTTGAAATCAAAAAAGATCGCCTTAATCATATAGAAAATGTCCAATGTCCAATCTCCCAAAGTTCCAAGGCCAATCCAGGGACAAAGGTCCAAGGTCCAACGCAAGCATCGCCTAGGGGTATCAACGGCCTCCGGTGCGACATCGCTCCCAGTGAAGGTAGAGCGTTACAGATGGATTCTGGACATTGGACATTGGACATTGGACGTTGGACATTGGACATCGAACGTCGTGGAGTCAGCGCCCGGCGTTGGAGATTGGACCTTGGACTTTGGATGCTGACAGTCTTGAGTTCTGCTCCTCAAACAATTTGGGCAGCCGTTCGCTTTCGAGCACATCGAGGCGCCGCAAGACTTCTGCCAACGAAAGTTCATTTTTTAGATTGACGCGATAATCCAAATCGGCACGCAATCTGTCTTTCTCACCTTGCCGGTTCTGCGACATCATGATTATCGGGGCTTGCAATCCGGTGATCATTCCCAAAACGAGATTCAGTAAGACGTAGGGAAACGGATCGAAGCCCTTGCCATGTAGGAGCCATGTATTCAAGAGTACCCAGAAAATCAGAAAAGCGACTGCCGCACCGATAAATTTCCAACTGCCTCCGAATTCAGCAATTAAGTCGGCTGCCCGATCGGCCAATGTTGCTCGCCTCCGCTCCTCTTCGTTTGCGTTGCGGGAAACGCGCGAACGCAATAGTTCGTCCGTTCGCCTGAGCCTGTCAGTCAGCGCTCCTAACATGCCCAAACCAACATCCGGATTTGAGCGGACGAATGCCAGAAAATCCGGCCGGGAAAGAATCGCAAAGCGGGCATCTTGTATCACGGTCGCGTCCGCGGATCTTTGGCGTCCATCAATGAGCGACATTTCGCCAAAGAAATCTCCCTGGGCAAGCTCGGCGAGCGTTATCTCTTGTCGATCCTCATCCATAAGGCTAATGCGCACGCGACCTCTCTCAATGAGATACACGGCGTTGCCGGAGTCGCCTTTACGAAAGAGCTGCGTGTTCGCAGAAAAGTCTTCCGTCGTTAGCAGGTCGCGCAGCTGGATTGCTGCTGCATCGTCCAGGGACGCGAAAAGCGGCACTGAGCGCAGTGCCTCAAGGGTCATTTCGTTCGCTTTAGCCGACATAGTCACCTCCGATCAGAGGTCAGAGATCAGAAGTCAGAGGTCAGGTGTTGGAATCTTCACCTATGGCACAGATAGCTCTGAACTTTGATAGTCTGACTTCTGACTTCTAATCTCCAACTTCTGACTTGTGATCTCTGACACCTGACCTCTGATCTC
>JALYXE010000330.1 GCA_030947265.1 Acidobacteriota bacterium | reverse complement strand
GGTTATGTCTTTGCTGAAGTAGGCGTCCGCTGCTTCCCCAAAGCCATTTATCGAGAAGCCCGCTTGTTGGCCCAGGTAAACTTGATTGCAGTAGAGAGCAAATATCTGCTGTTTTGACAAACGCGTTTCGAGAATGATCGACATGTAAGCTTCGGCTAGTTTGCGCCGCAGGCTTTTCTCGGGTGACAGCAAAAGGTTCTTAACCAGCTGTTGCGTGATGCTCGAACCCCCCTGGCGCGCGATTGGAGAATTTGGGTCACTGTCGTAACGGCGCACCAATGCTCGTAATATGCCGCGGAGGTTTACTCCGTAATGCTCGAAAAAGGATCGATCCTCGGTGACTGTGATTGCGTTTATCAGGTGAGGCGGCAGGTCGTTGAATCCGACTACTTTCCGTCTCGCTCTCTCGCGACCGGTAACTGAACTAATCAACTGAGGTTCTAGCCATACCTTGTCGAGATGCGTGTTGCTGTCCAATTCCGACATCGAGCTTATCGATTTTCCATTACGCGCGAATTGAACGCGTACTCTCTGAAACTGTCGCTGTCCATCGACGGTTGTACTGTCGCTTGGATCAATGTCAACGCTTCCTCCATTTTGCAAATAGCGCCCACGTGCTTTGTCCGCTTGTTGTGCTTTCTCGACATAGCCCGAGTGTTTGAGAAACTGAATCAGGTTCTCCTGCGTGATCGTTTGGCCCACTCTAAGCTGCTTGGGAGCCGCATAAATTCCTGCGGACCGAGTAAAGATTTCGCCTTTAAGCAGGTTGTCGATTCGACCCGAGAAAACTGTCCAGTAGTAAACGAAACATCCGACGACGAGCGTTGTCAGCAAAACTATGGGAATGATCACGGGAGGACTAAAGAGACGGCGAACGAAGCGCCGGCGAAAACTCACTTTAGGTGGAACATAAGCGACGATTCGAGATTGAGGCCTTAAGTCTTTCCTTGGCCGCATCCCGGTTGGGGGTTTTCTTTCAGGTGGGTATCTTACTGGCATAAGAGACAGGCGATAGACCTGGGGGTCTGACGTCCCGCTTGGTGGTCAGTCGTCCATCCTCGCAACTTAAATGCTAACCTCTCAAAACAAACGTGTCCACTCAATTGACAGCTTGTTTTTCTTTGGTTAACGTCAAAACCTTGACGTTAAATCCATTCCTTTATCTTAGATGCGAAGTCTGATGTATGAGTTTAATGCCCACCGGCAGACGTTCGTTGACCGGAAATCATCGGCGAATTATCTTCGCCTTGTTCGCCGTGGGGGTCGCGATTGGATCCGGCGCAGCAGGCTTCTATCTAATCGAGGGCTGGTCGTTACTTGATAGCCTTTACGTGGCGGCGCAGACTGTCACAACCGTCGGCTATGGCGACCTAACTCCGGCCACCAGAAATGGCCGTATTTTTTCAACAATTTTCATGCTCGCGGGCGTTGGGGTTGTTTTATACGCCCTCACTGCGACGGTCCATGCAATTGTTCAATCAGAACTGGTTGCGACCTTTGGGCAACGGCGTCAGTCACGGAAAATGAGCAAACTCAGAAACCATTTTATCATTTGCGGCGCCGGCCGTGTGGGATCGCATTTGGTCCGGGCCCTGCTCGGCAGCAAAGAGCCCTTCATAGTTATTGAAAGAGATCCTCAGAATGTTGCTGAGTTAACAAACCTTGGTGTGATAGTGCTGGTCCGGGATGCTACGCTGGAAGAAAGTCTGCGCGAAGCCGGCGTCGAACATGCGCGGGGACTTGCCGCCTGCCTGCCGGATGATGCTGATAACGTCTACGTCGTGCTTACCGCGCGAGACCTGAATCCGCGAATGCACATTGTCGCGCGTGCGGCCGAAGAACAGGCAGAACCCAAACTCATTCGGGCAGGAGCGAACAGGGTCGTCGCTCCCACGATCATTGGCGGTCACCGGATGGCTATGGCCCTGACGAAGCCTGCTGTTGACGACTTCATAGGATCTATCACTGCAAACAAATTGGAGCTGGCTTTTGAACAACTCGAGGTGGGGCCATCATCGGATCTGGTAGGGCAGAAATTGAGTGAAACAAATATCCGCTCCAATTTGGATATTGTGATTGTCAGTATTCGTCGAAGCGACGGCCAGATACTCTTCAATCCGAGCGGAGATGCGATCGTCCAAAGCGGCGACATTCTTATCGCGATCGGACATGCTGAGTCGCTTATGAAGTTGGCGGCCCTGGCCAGAGGCACAGTCCAAAGTCCAATGTCCAATGTCCAACGTCGCTGAGAAATCCGAACTCAGCTGTAGCGCGCTTAAAACGCTCCCTGTTAGTGCCGAATCTTTGCCTTGGAC
>JALYXE010000266.1 GCA_030947265.1 Acidobacteriota bacterium | reverse complement strand
CTTTGTCGCTTTAGGTATTCTTCTCCGCAGATAACTATAGCCGCGGCGCCATCAACGATGCCCGAAGCATTTCCTGCTGTTACAAAACCGTCTTTTGCGAAAGCAGGTTTTAACTTCCCGAGCCCTGCCAACGTAGTATCCGGTCGCAGGTGATCGTCTGTGTCAAACATAAGCGAGGATTTGCGCGACTTAACTTCTACTGGAACGATCTCTTCAGCAAAGTAACCGGCATCCTGAGCTCGCTTCGCTTCCCTTTGCGACCGCAGCGCGTACTGGTCCTGATCTTCGCGAGAAACCTCAAACTTTCGCGCAAGGTTCTCAGCGGTTCCCGCCATCGGCGTGTTGCAATATGAATCAAGCAGCGCGACCATCAAACTGTCCTCGAGTTTGCCTCCACCCAGCGCAAATCCTGAACGAGCGCCCCTGATAACGTGCGGAGCCTGGGACATCGACTCCATCCCCCCTACCAAAGCGCTCTGTGCCTCTCCAAGCTGAATCATTTGAGCGCCTGAAATGATCGACTGGATGCCGCTGCCGCATAATCGATTAACAGTCAAGGCCGGGCGGTCGAAAGGCACTCCTGCTTTCAAAGCCACGTGTCGCGCCCCATAGATCGCGTCCCCAGAAGTCTGTAGAGCATTCCCTATGACGGTGTGATCGATTTCTTCAGGCGCAACGCCGGTTGCTTCCAAAGTCGCCATAGCTGCAATTGCTCCAAGATCGATTGCTGAAATGTCTTTTAAAGCACCAATATACTCGCCCATCGGCGTGCGCTTGCCACCCAGAATAAAAACATCTTGCGCCATTCGATCCACCCTCAACTCTATGAATTCTGACGTGGACCAGACTAACAAACAGCAGGATGAGGGGTCAATTTAGGCCAAACTGCGAAATGGTTGACAGTGGCCAAACGCTCGCCTATCATCGCCGCTCATTCATCCCTGCATTTAATCCCAGCGTGGCTCAGCGCGATACGGCCCTAGCTCTCGCAGCTGGAAATCTGGAATCTCAGGCGGACCAGCTCTTTTCATATTCCGGGTGCATAACCAAAATTAGTTTTCTTACGTTATTCGAGCCTGAATCATGCTTCGATACTACGAGGTACTTTGATTTGTCGACTCGCAAACTTCTCAGAGATAAAAGGACCGGATTCTTTCCGGGCAGAAACAAACTCTGAGTGGCGGAGCGAGCCTGCCTAAAGACCGCACCGCTCTCATTCGTCTAAAGGAGGATCAGATGGCAAAGCAGATTTCCGGCTTCGCTCTTCTTGCGATTGTTCTTTGTTTGATGACGCCGAAATGTGCAGGACAAGACAGGTCAGATCGGGTTGAAAAACAACAAGAACGCTCCATCTTATCTCTCGACCTGGAGTTCAGCAGGAAGAATCAAGATTTGTTGGAGCGCGCTGTTTCGCTTCTTCTTGGCGCCGGACCGAATGGCTATGCGACCGGATTTTTGGTTCGAGACGGATTAGTGATCACCGCCTATCATGTCGTATCAGGGGACTTAAGCGCAGCGAAGAAAATGAACTTAGGATTCAAGGCCGGCGATAAGCTTAACGTGAAGGTGTATGTCAAAGGGTGTAGGGCCACAGTCCTCAAGGTAGATAAGGACGCTGACCTCGCGCTACTCGAGATATGTGCGACGCAAAAACAAACCAAGGCTCCAACTTTTCAGGCAGCCCTCAGTAAAGATGAACAGCTGCTTCTAATTGCTCGACCACATGGTAACAAAATGGTGAGCCGAGGAGTTTTTCACGGTTCATACAACTTTGGCGGTCAAGAGTATTGGTCAGCGAAAATCGTTGGCCGCGACGGTTATTCTGGTAGCCCGGTCTATAACCATAAGGGTGAGGTGGTTGGAGTATTTACTGGTTACGACGCCGTACAAAAGGTGGCATTAATCAGTCCGGCATTCAAGGCACAAAAGCTCCTTGATGACTACAACGCAAGTCCGAAGCCTTAAGTTAGAATCTTACGCCAAGCGGACCGCAGTGCGCTTCAGGGTAATTATTCCGTAAACCGATGCTGCTCAAGATAGCGATGCAGCAGTTCCTCTAGGAACCCTTCGTAGGTAAAAGTTGCGAGGTCATAGGTGGGACGAAGCTTGTACATGAGCGGAAGCGAAACTCGCCAGGCCATCCACTGACGCGGGATGTCTCCTAAATCCCACCGGCGCCGCAAAAACGTTTCGACTACTTCGATCTCAGACTCCGTCAATGCATTTACCTCAGCGGTGAAATCCACCGGCTTGAATGAGCGCCGCAATGCGGAATCACTTACAGGCGAAGCAAACACCTGAGAAAAGGCCGGCGCTTCCGCCTCACGCTCGCGCACTACCACGGTTCCAGCAACCATATCGCCAACGCGTTGGTCAGACAAACTCACGAAAACCGAAATTAGGCCGACGGAATAAAACGGCGCAGGCATCATGTCGAGGGTGCGTAGTAAATTCCTGACAGCAGCTTCCCAAAATGTCACCGGGCGACCGTCTTCACGAATTACGCGCAGCTTAAGCCAGCGCTTGCCCGGCGTTTGCCCATTCCAAATCCACTCGAAAAAAGCGAAGTAGCTTGAAAGGATCAGAAAGACGATCACGATTAAGAGCGCCTTAACCCATTTTGGAGCATTTGAAAGTTCTTCTCCTACGCTCGAATAGTTTGCGAGCAAAGTGAAGGCGATGATCATTAGGATGATTGTGAGCACCTGCAATGCATGATCGATTGCACACGCCAGGAAGCGGTTACCGATTGATGCGAGCCCGAAGTGAAGCGGCACGCGCTCAGGCGTTTCGATTATCAGAATGTCTTCAGTTGCCAGTGCTGTGGACATGAACTTCGCATCCCTGCCTGCCGGCTTTCCTCGTGCCAAAAGAACGGATACAGACAAGAACGACTGTGCTGCGCTACGCTCCGCGAACCCGAAGAAACT
>JALYXE010000146.1 GCA_030947265.1 Acidobacteriota bacterium | reverse complement strand
CTTGTTGCAAGATGGAGAACTCACGGAGCGCATTACGAACCAGGCGCGGGAAGAATGTCGGAAATACAATTGGGATGCAGTGCGCGGCCAGTGGCTGGAGTTGTACGAAAAACTCGCAGTTGGTATCCCGGCAATTGAAGAGCAGAAGGCAGTAAGCAAAAGGCAGAAGGCGGAAGGCGGAGTTGTGGATGCAGTCGCTCCGAAATGAAAGGGAGACCAGCATTATTGATACAGTGAGCAAGGTGAAACAACTACGCCAGTTAAGTCTCGATGAACTGCGCGTGCGCAGCGCGCAGTCCCTGAATTCACTCTTTGAGCGCCGGGGCTGGTCATCTCTGGCAAAACTGCCGACTGATCCAGCCTTCTTTCAGCTGCTCGATGCCAGACAAACCACACGCGAAGTAAAGTCTGCGGAAGAGTTGTTTGAATATTTTCGGGCGCGCACTGCGCCGAGCTTCTTTGCCGGCTTGTCTGATCGCGAGGCAACGGTCAGGGTATTGCGAAGTACCTGGCCAAACGCCGAAAAGCAGATCGTTGAAAGAGCAGACAGTATCGTCGCAGGCAAATTTGATCTGCTCGGCCTGAGGGATTTGAGTTTTGGCGATCCGATTGATTGGCATCTCGAACCTATGTCAAGTAAGCGTGCGCCGCGGGAGCACTGGAGCCAGTTGGATTACCTTGATGCCGATGTCACTGGTGATAAAAAGATCGTCTGGGAACTGAATCGCCATCAGTATTTCGTGACTCTCGGCCAGGCTTATTGGCTAACCGGCGACAAACGGTATGCGCAAACGTTTGTTTTGCATTTAAGCTCCTGGATGGATCAGAACCCGCCGAAGTTGGGCATCAACTGGGCCAGCAGTCTGGAAGCATCGTTTCGAGCAATATCGTGGCTTTGGGCTTTTTACTTTTTTAAGGACTCAACCGCGCTAACTGCGTCGCTATTCTTGCGGACGCTCAAGTTTATTTATCTGCACGCGCGCCATCTTGAGACTTATCTTTCAACCTATTTCAGTCCGAACACGCATCTAACCGGCGAGGCGCTCGGGCTGTTTTATGTTGGCACGCTGCTGCCCGAGTTTCATGCCGCCGTGCGTTGGCGTGAAACCGGCCGCCGCATTCTGCTGTCGCAAATGGGCCGGCACGTCCAGCCCGACGGAGTTTATTTCGAACAATCGAGCTACTATCAGCGCTACACGACAGAGTTCTATACGCACTTTCTGATTCTTTCCCGGCTAAACAAACAACCGGTCCCAGAAGAAGTTGAACAGAGGCTGAAGTTGTTGCTGGACCATCTGATGCACCTCGCCACGCCTGAGGGAACAACGCCGTTTTTCGGAGACGACGATGGGGGGCGGCTGGTGATGTTGGACCAGCGCGCGGCGAATGATTTTCGCCCCACGCTAGCGACGGGAGGCGCCTTGTTTCGTCGCGGCGATTACAAATACGTCGCCGGGGAGGCAGCGGAACAAATATTATGGTTGTTAGGTTCACAAGGTCTCGCGGAATTTGATCGCGTGGCGGCGCACGAGCCTGAGAAACAGTCGATTGCGTTTGCGGATGGTGGCTACTACGTCATGCGCGATGGCTGGACGCGGACTGCTAATTATCTTTTGCTTGATTGTGGACCACACGGTGTGGGCAACTGCGGTCACGCTCACGCTGACGCGCTTTCGTTTGAGCTGGCGGCGCGCGGAAAAACGGTGCTGGTCGATCCGGGCACTTACACTTACACAGCCTCAAAGGAAATGCGCGATTGGTTTCGCGGCTCGCTGGCCCATAACACCCTGACCGTCGATTGCCAGTCTTCGTCCGTGCCGGCCGGCCCGTTTTCCTGGACCACTACCGCGCGCTGCCAGGCGCAATCGTGGATCAGTCGCGAACGGTTCGATTATTTCGAAGGCAAGCACGACGGCTATCAACGGTTGGCCACACCAGTCGCCCACTCGCGCGCGGTCTTGTTCTTGAAAAACGATTACTGGGTAATTCGTGATCGTGTGGAGTCAGAGTGCGAGCATCGGTATGACCTCTTGTTTCACTTCGACGCCGGGATTGATTCCAGCTTACAAGCCTGTGAGGGTTTTGCGAAACGCGAGCAGGCTACCAGCGGTTCGGCAGGGCTGGACATCGCCAGCTTCGGAAGAAACGCGTTCTGGCAAACGGAAGAAGGCTCAGTTTCGCACTGTTATGGAGAGAGGGTGGCAGCTCCGGTTTATATCTTTTCCATGACGGCGAGAGGCAATAACGATTTACTGACATTCCTGCTGCCGCGAACTAAAACAGAACCCTCACCAGGTGTCCGGGAGGTCGAAGCAATCGGTGGTCGCGCATTTGAAGTGGTTAGTGAAAACGCGCACGACATCGTTATCATCAAGACCGGCGAGCGAGTTGAGATGGCGCGGCTGGCTTCGGATTTTGACTGGACTTGGGCGAGATTTTCCGAAGAAGGCGCTAGCGTTCCGGAAGAATTGGTTCTTATGGGCGGCCAGCGCTTGGAGCTGGAGGGTAAGGAAGTGCTGCGCTCTGGCCGGCGAATCAAGTATCTAGTGGCAAGTCGCGTCGGCGATCAATTTCGCATCGAAACAGACGATGGGGTATTGGATTTGCGCTTACCGATTCGCGATTTTGAAGCGGCGTTCTCGAATTTGAAATCGCAGATCTGAAGTCACCGACATTGAGACCTCGGATTTGAGATTCGAGGTGTTGAGACAGGCAATCGAGAATCGAGAATCGGAAATCAGTAATCGCAATGACAAATGTGCGGAATTAACGGCATAGCATTTCCGGCTGGTTCAGGGCGACGCGTGGACGTGGGCGTTCTGGCGCGAATGCGCCAGGTGATCACGCATCGCGGTCCTGACGATGAGGGCCTTTTCATCGATGGGCCAGTCGGTCTGGGCCATCGCCGTTTGAGCATTGTCGACGTAGCTAGCGGTCATCAACCGATGACCAACGAAGACGGCACGCTGCACATTACCTACAACGGCGAGATTTATAACCACGCGGACTATAGGCCGCAATTGGAAGCCCGCGGTCATGTCTATCGCACGCACTGCGACACGGAAACCATCCTGCATTTGTACGAAGAATATGGCGCCGACTGTGTCGAGCACCTCCGCGGGATGTTTGCATTCGCAATCTGGGACCAGCGCCGGCGCGAGCTCTTCATCGCGCGCGATCGCTTAGGCGTCAAGCCGCTCTATTACCTTCATGCCGACGACGGCTCACTCTACTTCGGTTCAGAAATTAAGACTCTGCTTGCCGCAAAAGCCGTCAAGCCGGAAATCAATTTCGCGGCTCTGCCCGATTATCTGGCGAATCATGCCACCTCTGGCGAAGAAACACTGTTTCGCGGCGTCAAGCGTTTGCTGCCTGGCCACACATTGCGCTGGCGCGAAGGCCGCATCGAGGTCAGCCGCTACTGGGATGTTAGTTTTGCCAAAGATGGAGACATCACGCGTAACGATCAGGATTACGTCGATGAGTGGGTTGAATTATTTCGCACCTCCGTGCGGTTGCGGCTAATGGCTGATGTGCCGCTAGGTATGTTTCTGTCCGGTGGGATTGATTCGTCTGCGATTGCGGCCGTCATGAGCGGCCTGGTGAGCGAGCCGATTAAAACTTTCAGCGTCGCCTTCCAGGAGCGCGAGGCTAACGAGCTGGAGTATGCGCGCTTGATTGCCGAAAGTTATTGCACGAATCATCACGAAGTCGTTGTCAGCCCCGACGACTTTTTTTCCGTCCTGCCCAGGTTGATCTGGCACGAAGACGAGCCGCTCGCGCATCCTTCGAGCGTGGCGCTTTATTTTGTTTCCCAGCTTGCATCAAAACACGTCAAGGTTG
>JALYXE010000243.1 GCA_030947265.1 Acidobacteriota bacterium | reverse complement strand
GTCCAAGTCGGAGTCAGACTGCCGATCTTTAATCGCAATCAGGGAAATATCGGGGCGGCGCGTGCCGAGTTGACGTTTGCGGAAAGCGAAGTCCAGCGTCAGCAATTGGTGCTGCGCGCGCGCATGGCATCCGTCTTCCGTGCGTATCTCAACTCACTTCGATTGGTGGAACGCTATCAAAAAAACGTGCTGCCACGCACTCAGAAGACTTACAACCTGTACCTTGCGAGTTTCAAGCAGATGGCGGCGGCCTACCCGCAGGTGCTCATCGCACGGCGCACTATGTTTCAAACGCGCGTTGATTATGTGAATGCTCTCGTGGAGCTTCATCAGAATGCTATTCGTATTCAGGGCCTGCTGCTGACAGGAGGACTGGATGCACCCGGCTCAAGGAACAGCGAAACAGGAATCGAAACAGGACGGATGCCCGGAAACAACTCTGGAATGCAGAATGAAAGTATGGGCGGGAATCAAGACCGTCGTGAGCAGTAGTAGTTGTTGTAGTAATCACCGCAGACGATCATTAACCACTAAGGGTTTTAGCACTAACGGAGTAATTTTATGAAAAACAGCAGACGTACATTTTTGCAGGGTTCGGCTCTCATGGGAGCCGGATTGATAGCCTCCGCCAATAAGGTAGGACAGGCTCGAGCAGAGGAGTTGACTCGTTCACAGAGACTCTCCTTGATGGGACAATCTTCTTCAACGGGCGGGAATGCCCTTGTGCAAACGCCTGATCTCGGCAAGCTTCCTTGGAAAATGGAGAACGGGGTCAAGGTTTTCCGCCTCACGGCTGAAGTCGTCAAGCGAGAGTTCGTACCCGGCAAGGTATTCGATGTGTGGGGCTATAACGGAAGCTGTCCGGGGCCTGCCATCGAAGTCAACGAAGGAGACAGGGTTCGCATCATTTTTCAGAACAAGCTTCCTGAAGCCACGACGATGCACTGGCATGGCCTCGAAGTCCCGTTCGATATGGACGGCGCGCCTTTCATTAGTCAACCTCTCGTAGAGCCGGGCGGCACGTTCATCTACGAATTTACGCTTCAACAGAACGGCACTTTTTTCTACCACTCGCATATGGCGATGCAGGAAATGATGGGGATGATCGGGTTCTTCATCATTCATCCACAGAAGCCGCATCAGCCGCGCGTCGATAAGGATTTCGGCATCATTCTACAGGAGTGGGCTGTGCTGCCGAACAATACGATTCCCAACTCGCTCTCGATGGAATTCAACTGGCTGACAATGAACGGCAAGGCTGGCCCCGCGACGACACCTTTGATCGTTAAGCTCGGCGAGCGTGTTCGCATTCGATTGGTGAATCTAGGCATGGATCATCATCCTATTCACTTACACGGCAACCAGTTCTTTGTTACAGGAACTGAAGGGGGGCGAATCCCGCAGACTGCTTGGTATCCGGGCAATACCGTTTTGGTGGGCGTGGCGCAGGCGCGTGACGTGGAGTTCGACGCCGTTCGTGCCGGTAACTGGATGCTGCACTGCCATATGCCACACCACATGATGAACCAGATGGCATCTATGGTCGGGCCGATGTCGCATGTCGGCAAGGGATCGCATACAGGCATGGGGATGGAAGAAGGCATGGGAATGATCCGACAGGGTTCCGCCACCTCCGAAGAACTGGGGCCGGGAATGGGTCGCGGCATGGGGATGACCACCAGAGAGAAAGAAGTCTCTAACATGGTCGGACAGGGAGGTAAAAATGGAATGCAAGGTATGCAAGGTATGCAAGGTATGGATGATGACAAGAAAAAAGTTCCGGGTTATCCGCAGGACATGACCATGATGATGGATGAGTCTGTGGTCAAGCCGGAAACCTACGGGCTGCCAAAGGGATGGACAGGATCAATGATGGGCATGATGACCTTGGTTCGCGTTCTTCCTCCCGACCTATACGACAAAGTAGCCGCCATGATGAAAGAGGGCTGAACGTAACAACCACGTAAACATCCGGCGCAAATCTTTACTTGTTGCTGAAACGGCGCAGCGGGTGACTACTGCAACAAACGATTACTTCAAAGGAGATGCACATGAAGAGAATAAGTTAAGGGCGCGAACGATTGCCAAAGCACGAAGTATCCAATGGTTAGCGCCTTTATTCCGGTTAGTGCCTTTATAAGTTTAGCTTCGTGTGCTTAGTGGATAATTCCTGTTTCCTTTCCAACTAACATTCGTTACGTTGAACTCACGTTACAGCTAATAGCAATTCAATGAAATCGAAAGATGATGGCTGGCAACTTGGGTTATATTAGGAATTGATTCGCGCTAAAGTGTTCGTATGCGAGTCGCAAGGGAGAATGGATGCGGATTGTAGTTTTGCGTGAAAAGCAGGCAGGAGAAACAAGAGTCGCGTTGATGCCTGAATCGGTTCGTAAACTCGTTGCGCTCGAGGCGGAGGTGATTATTGAAAGCACTGCCGGAAGCGATGCGGGTGTGAGCGATGAAGACTACTTGAATGCGGGTGCGAGCGTCACACAAGAGCGTACCGCACTGTTGGAATCAACGGATATTCTCGTCTGCGTCAACCGTCCGTCACCGGATGATTTGCTGCGTCTACCGAAAGGCGCGGCAATCGTCGGCTTTCTCAAGCCGCTCGATGAGCCGCACTCTTTTGACTATGCGATTACGCAAGGTCTTTCAATGTTTGCGATGGAGCTGATACCGCGCACGACGCGTGCGCAGGCGATGGACGCGCTTTCTTCGATGGCTACGATTGTCGGCTATAAAGCCGTGCTGATTGCCGCCGCGCATGTTCCGCGCATGTTCCCGATGTTAATGACTGCCGCCGGAACAATCACGCCCGCGCGCGTATTAGTCTTGGGCGCGGGCGT
>JALYXE010000220.1 GCA_030947265.1 Acidobacteriota bacterium | reverse complement strand
CGAGCAGTCTTCGCTGATGCACTCGGCAATGCGGTCTTGGAGCCGCGCCGTATCGCCGCCACGCTCGACACAATCTACGATCTCGCCTCGCTCACCAAGCCGTTGATTACCGGCCAGCTTTGCGCGCGCCGAATTGAATCGGGAGAACTCACCCTCGACAGTTCGGTTTCCAATTATTTACCGGAATTTGATCGTCCAGACAAAAACGCTATTACCCTTCGCGAGCTACTTACGCACACTTCGGGTTTACCCGCCTGGCGCCCGCTTTACATCCTCGCGGAAGGAGATCCCGAGCGAGTCGTCTCGGTGATTGCGAATCTGAATCTGGACTACGAGCCTGGAACGCGCGTCGTTTATAGCGATCTAGGATTCATCATTCTCAGCCTGCTGTTAGAACGACTGACAACAAAACCTCTGACTGAACTGGCTCAAGGCGAAATCTTTCAACCCCTGAGTTTGAAACGAACATTCTTCAACCCCGAGATCGCGATGCAGACCGGGATTGCCGCCTGCGAGACTGGGAATGGTTACGAGCGCGGGATGTATCGCGAGATCGATGCCGGGCCCGGGCAATATGAGAACTGGCGTCAGGACCTAATCTGGGGAGAAGTGCATGATGGAAACGCTCATTTTCTGGGAGGCGCCGCCGGTCATGCGGGACTCTTCTCGACCGCGAAAGAAACCCTCGTACTGGCAAATCAATTTTTGGCGGGTTCCGCGAGGAATAAAAGTAAATTACTAAAACCGGAAACATGCGAGATGTTTCGCAAGAACATGACACCCGGTCTGGAAGAAAGGCGATCATTCGCCTGGCAATTGGCCGAAACAAAAGATTCAGCCGCCGGCCCGGATCTTCCACCTGATAGCTTTGGCCATTCAGGCTTCACAGGTACAAGCTGCTGGATCGATCCACACGCCGATCGAGTGTATATTCTATTAACAAATCGCACACACGCCCGCTCCTTACCGTTTGCGAATATCAATAGCGTGCGGCGGCAGTTTCATAGCCTGGCTGTTGCAGCGCTCAACATAAGCACAGCGAAATAACCCCAACCGCAAAGAACGCAAAGAAATCCGCAAAGGCGCGCGAAGAGTTGGGTGCTTTGCGGTTCTTTGCGTCTACCTTTGCGAGCTTTGCGGTTAGAGTCTTATTTGGGAAGGATCGTGAAAGTAGTTAGCCCAACAAAAACCCGGTCGCCTTGTCGAAACTTCACCGCGATTGTTTCGGGCTTCGGCCTGGTGGCAATGATTGGTTTCGCGGTCTGGCTTTCGGGAGTTTCAGTGGTCAAATAGAAAGGTGTCTCGCGCGCGTTGCAAGCGCCGCTTCCGCCGGGATCGAGTCTGATACGCAGTCGCTCATAAGCGCCGACAAAACTTATCTCCTCAACGATGCCACTTGAGAGACACGCCTGACCACTGGGAAGCGTTTGTGTCTTGCTCAGTAAAACATCCTCAGGACGAAAGATTAACTTGATCGCCTGGCCCGGACTGAATTTTTGGTTGTCAATGCGCCTGGGGATTTTGGCGGAACCAATCTCGACATGAACGTCGTGAACGGTGCCTTCGAGAATGTTTGCAGCACCGAGGAAGGTGGCTACATATTCACTGGCCGGATTGTTATAGACCTCATAAGGCGTCCCAATCTGTTCAATATGACCAACGTTGATTACAGCAATGCGGTCGCCCAATTCCAGCGCTTCCTCCTGGTCGTGTGTAATGAAAACGGCGGGAACGTTCACCTTTTTTAGCAACGCGCGTATCTCGCGTCTCAGGTGACTTCGCGTCTGCGCGTCCAGAGCTCCGAATGGCTCATCAAAAAGCAATACTTCAGGATTGTAAGCAAGAGTGCGAGCGATCGCGACGCGTTGTTGTTGTCCGCCGGAGAGCTGCGAAGGATATTTTTTGCGATGCTCTTCAAGCTGTACCAACGACAGTAGCTCGTTCACCGTTTTTTTAATTTCTTTACGCCGGCGCTTCCTGATTCTCAGGCCATAGCCGATGTTTTTTTCCACCGTCATCTTGGGAAAGAGTGCATACGATTGAAAGATCACTCCAACTCCGCGTTCACGAGCGGGAAGCTCAGTTACGTCTTTGCCATGGAGCATGATCTTGCCAGTGTAAGGTTGTTCCAAACCGGCAATAATCCTTAGGATGGTAGTCTTGCCGCTTCCTGACGCCCCTAACAGAACCAGCGCTTCGCCCTCGGCCACATCAAACGAAATGTTTTGCAGCACACTCGTCTTGCCGAAGAACTTGCTTACGCCGACGACGCTGGCCGCGGGTTGAGGCGCGCCTTCCTTTAAAACAGGATGCACCGCGTCTTGTTTGATAATGGCTGTCTGGGCCTTCAAATCAGGTACCTCAGTCGACATCGAGCCAATCCCGGGCAAAAAATAGGACGCTGAAAATCAGGAACGAGAAGAGCGCCAACACAATTGCGATTGCGTTGGCAGCTTCGATCTGCCCTTCATTGAATTTGGCGAAGATGTAAAGTGGGGCCGTCTGTGTTCGTCCCGCCAAATTTCCTGAGACTAAAATTGTCGATCCAAACTCGCCGACCGCGCGTGCGAAAGTCAACAGTGCGCCAGAGACGATCGCACCCCGTAACGAGGGGAGCGTGACGTGCCAGAAGGTTTGTACACGCGTAGCCCCAATCGTCGCCGATGCTTCTTCGAGCGAGCGACTCATAGTGTCAAATACAGGCTTAATTACGCCGAATGCCAGGGGAAAAGTAACGAAAATATTTGCCAGAATAATTGCTTTGGCGGTGAACATCAGTTCGACGCCCTGAGGCCTGAGGAAGCGCCCCAGCGTTCCGTATGGTCCCCACAATAGCAGTAAAGCAAAACCGGCTACCGCCGTCGGAATCGCTGTGGGCAATGAGATCGTAACGATTAGAGCGTTGCGGCCCCAGAAGTTGTAGCGCGAGAGCACATAAGCGGCGAATAATCCAAAAAGGACATTGAACGCGGTGGCCCAGAAGCTGGTGACCATTGAGAGCTTGAGCGCAAAAATTGCTTCTGAGGCAGTGAGTGCCGACCAGAAACTTGCCAATCCCTTACTGGTACCGAAAATGAAGATCGACAGGAGCGGCAGCAACACGAGTGGCAGCATCATGAAGATGAGCATCCAGATGCTTAAAGGTCGCGCTACATCGAAGCCACGCACGTGACGCATTGTCGGGATTAATGAACTCATTGTCCTCCGGTGGCAACAGACTTCAATTTCTGTCTGTCTCATTCCGCGGGCTCAAGTTTGCACTTACTTTCTGTTCTGCACCTGATTCTTAAATATCTGCTCAATAACATCTGGATACGCCTTGTCCCAACCACCGAAGTAGTCGATCGTAAACGGCATTGCAATGTGGGCGAATTCATTATTCTGCTCATTGAGGGTATTGTTCGTGACTGCATTGAAATGAAATTTGACGAAAGCCTGCTGCGCCTCATCGCTCCAGAGATATTGTATGAAGGCGTCTACTACGGGACGCTTTGCCGCGGAGACGTTGCGATCAATGACGACAGCCGGGTGCTCGCTAAAAATCGTCGCTTGAGGAACAATAATCTCTACCTGCTTTTTGGATTCTTTCATAAGCAGACCTTCGAGCTCGTAGGTAATCAGCGCATCTCCAAAGCCGGTTTCGAATTGTGTGCGTGCTTCCCGCGCGGATCCGGGTGTAGAAATGACATTTTTCCAGATTGCTTGAAGAGTTTGAAGTGCGCGGGCTCGATCGGGCTCGCCAGACTGCTTCTCCGACTTGACCAGTTCCGATCCGTAGATCGCCAGGATGGACCATTGAGCGCCGCCTGAGCTGGTGGGATCGGGATGAATCACCTTGACGCCCGGTTTGGCGAGGTCAACAAAATCGTGGATGCCCTTGGGATTCCCCTGCTTCACGAGGATCACAAAGGGAGTCTTATTAACAATCCCTTTGTAAGGCAAGTCATGCCAGTCGGAGGTAACGAATCCCTTGTCTTTTAGCCGTTGGGCATCCCGCTCAATGGCTACGATTGCGATATCAGCATTTACCCCTTGCAGAATCTGGTTGGTCACAGTTTCTGAGCCCGCAAACGAAGACGTGAAGTGTACATCCTGGTTATGGTCTCGCTTCCATTTAGCAACGAACCCCGGATAGATGGCTCTTTCCATCGACTCTTTCATGATGGAAAAGCCGTAAAGAGTAATGTTAGTGCCACCCGATTCGGCTGGAGGCTGCGGTAGGCAACTACTGCCAACCAGAGCAAGTCCCACAAATACTAAACAAAGACAAACCGCCCTATCGAATGTCCGTTTCATCACAAGGAACCAACCACTCCTAATTTCGTCTGCTCAGCCGGAGCCGGTGACGAGGTTTCGCTTACAGGGTATTAGTGGTCTATACCATACCTTCGCCTTTTCTGGAAAGATTAAAGACTTTCCGCTTATGATGGCGGTCCGGCTTTGGATTTAACAATAAAGGTATTCGAGAGGTCTCACATTATGAGGGGACTCTTCATCGTTTGCGTGGTGCTTCTGTCTGTAAGTTGCCACCATCAAACTGCCCAGAATAACCAAACTGATTCGTCCGAATTAATTGTCGCGGCAGCAGCTAACCTGACAGACGCCTTTGCGGAGATAGGCGCGCGGTTTACGCATGAAACTGGAATTCGCGTTGTCTTTAGCTTCGGGGCAACCGCTGATCTGTCGAAGCAGATAGAAAACGGCGCGCCTTTCGACGTGTTCGCAGCAGCCGACACCGCACACATAGAACTGCTTGAACGCAAAGGGCTATTCACGCCCGGAACGCGTGCGGTTTACGCACGCGGACGACTCGTAATGTGGTTACCGCCAGGCAGCACTCTGAAGGCCGGGCGCATTGAGGACATCACTGCCAAGCCGTTTGAGAGAATAGCCATTGCCAAACCTGATGTTGCTCCTTACGGCCAAGCGACCGTTGAAAGTCTTCAGGCGCTGGGAATCTGGAGCCAGATCGAAGCGAAAGTTATTTACGCGCAGAACGTTTCGCAGGCAAAGCAGTATGCGGCAACTGGCAACGCCGAGGTAGCCTTCATTCCTCTGGCGCTGGTGAAACCAGGAGAGGGAAATTACATTGAGGTCAGCGAACAAACGCACCGGCCAATCGACCAGGCTCTGGGAATTATTAGAGCTTCGCCAAAACAAGCCGCCGCCCGCCAGTTTATGAGTTTCATAATGAGTCGCGAGGGACAAGAACTTTTGTTAAAGAACGGATATGCCAAACCACCAACCGAGTAGAACATTTTTGAATTGTCTTACACCTTTAGGCGAATATGACCGCCCGTGGTATGTTCCCTCAGTAAAGTGGCCCCAAAATGTACCTCGCTATGTACGCCAGCGCACCTAAGTGGTATGCTGCCCTCGAATAATTAGGCGCCGATCTTAGGAACGACTTCCTCCGTTTCTTTCGTCTGTCCCTGATTCAACCCGACCGCAAAGGGTTTCTAAAGGATTGCTCTAACTGCTCTAACCAAGATAGACCGAAAGAGTTTATGAAGATTCTACTGTACAACCCTGACAACGGTGTGACGCGAAACTTCATGCCCCACCTGTGGATGTTTCTGCTTCAGGCGCTCACTCCGCCCGGACACGAAGTCGTGCTAGTCGATGGCAACGCGCGCGCGATGAGCGACGAAGAGCTCGTCCAATTCATACGCGAGCAAGAGATAGGTCTGGTTGGCATCGGTGCTATGACCAGGATGATTGCCAAGGCGTATCGCGTCGCCGACGTGGTACGAGCCGCCGGCGTAAAGGTGGTGATGGGCGGCCCTCACGTTACCGAGTGCCCGGAGGAAGCGCTTGGCAAAGACGGCGGACCGCGCCATGCTGATGCCATTGCTCTCGGCGAAGCGGATGAGACGTGGCCCAGAATAGTTGAAGACGCGGCACGTTCTGAACTAAAAGAGATTTATCAGCCGGTGGATGAGACGGGTAAGGAGCGCAAGCCGAGTCTTTCAGCTTATCCGGCAATCCCCTGGGAGTCGCTGGCCCTTGAGCAATTCAATGTCATGCCGCGCGCCATCAGCTCGTTGCTCTCCGGCCTGTGGCCAAACTGGGGAACGTTTCACATTATCCCGATTGAGTCAGGCCGCGGTTGTCCTTATGGATGTGAGTTCTGCACTGTTACGGGATTTTTTGGCGACTCAATCCGCTTCCGTACTAACCAGAGTATTGTTGATGAACTGCTGAGATTGAAGGCTCGCGCCAAAGCTGAGGGCGGGCGCGTCTCCGTCTTTTTTGTAGACGATAATTTTGCAATCAATATCAAGCGTACAAAATCTTTGCTGCGCGACATTATTGCCGCCGAGGCGCAGCTTCCCTGGATCGCGCAGATAAGTGCCAACCTCTTGCGTGATGAAGAGCTGGTTGACCTGATTGCGGCGGCCGGCGGGATGCTGGTTTTCATCGGCATGGAGTCGATTGATCCCGTCAACCTCGCGGATGTTAACAAGAGCTTCAATAAGCCGGGCGAATATGCTGCCGTGCTGAACCGTCTGGCCGATCGCGATATCTACGCAGTAACGTCGTTCATCTTCGGAATGGACAACGACACACCTGGAGTAGCAGAGCGCACACTGGAGCAGATTCGCACCTGGCCGCCGGGATTGCCCGTCTTCGGCCAGCTCACACCTTTTCCGGCAACGCCGCTTTACGATCGATTACTAAAGGAAGGCCGGTTGACGCGGCCAAAACATTGGCTGGATTTCGCTCCTTACCAGATGGCGCATACGCCTCTGAAAATGACAATTCCTGAGGCCCAGGTTGAGCTGGAACACGCGTGGGCTTCTTCATACAGTCCCGAGAGGATCGCTGAAGCTCTCGCCTCTATTAGCCACAAATCGATTGGATGGCGTGTCTACCATTTTGTCATGCGCGTGTCTTTTCGGGGCATCTACTTTCCGCAAATGAATAAGCGCGCCTGGGTGAAGCTGATGGCTCAAAACCGGCGAACGCTATTTAGCCTTACAAAGGAGGCCATAGGCGCGTACCGGTCTTCCCGCAAGAAGAAGAGACGCGATGATGGCGAACCGGCGACTGTTATGAACGAAAGAAAGGCCGCTTGATCTAAGCAGCTTGGCGCAGCCATATTCTGGTTTCGGGAGTCGCAACGTCTGCTGCGCTATCGCTGCTACTGAAAATCTCGCTTCTTAGTTTTTCGTCCTGCAAATCCACCACTCTCCCTCCAAACGTTTGTCCCTTCGTTTAGCTTGAGATGTAGTATTATGGCCACGCGGAGCAGCCCCCAAGACTAAACCGCCAAGGATTTTCGAATGCATAAATTGTTCGCGCGAAGCACACTTGTGATTGTGCTTGGGCAACAACTCCTAAGTCCTACCTTCGTTTTCAGTCAACAAGAGACTCGCCCAAGAAGATCTCAAACCCAGGTTCAGCCAGAAAAGACTTCATCCCCGACTTCCGGGGAATGGAAAATCCCAGCCACACCGGCCGCGGTTTCACTCGATCAATCGAGCGCAGCCTCGTCTTCTAAACACGAACCGACGATTCGCGTAGCTCTCGCAACCGACGCGCGACGGGCCACAGTCTCCACTAGCGGGCACTTAATGAATGCTAATGAACAGGGTACGACGCTGGTCGCTATGGATGTTGCGCGTGTCCGTGTCGAGCCCCGATTCCTTTCGCCACGTGCCGCAGTTCCCTTCGCAAATAGCGAAGCGCTCTATCAATTAGAGATTACCGGATTGCCTACGCGTGGCGATGCAGAACAAGAATCTCGAGATATACGCTAGGCTAGCACCCAGGCTTCCCAAGTGGCCTTTGACACCGGGACAAAAACCTGGGGACTAGATATTGGTTCTCGACGCTCCCGGACCGAGGCCGAGGAACTGCGCGCGCAACTTGAGGATGCGGGCTTTGAGGTTTCGGTTGTTCCGCTGGCCGCCACAACCCCTTCTGCAAATCCTTCGTCCAGCAGTGCGACGCTTGCTAAGACACATGCGACGCCAACAAATTCCCGCCTGGCGCCGACTGCCAGCACTGTTCGTCCGGCTGCTCGCTTGAGTATGCCGTTGCGTGAAGTGGTTGCTTTTACCCCCGGCGCCAGGCGCCTGTTTAGCTCGAGTGCCCCAGTTACTTTTGCTTCCGACAATGAAACAACGCCGGTGCGTTTTGACGATCGACCTTATCGAGGTCGCATTGAAGTATTCGCAAACGCTCGCGGCGCGCTTACGGTTGTTAACGTGCTGGGATTGGAAGATTACGTCAAAGGAGTTGTGCCCAATGAGCTTTCAGCCGGCAGTTATAATCTCCTGGAAGCGCAGAAGGCGCAGGCGATCGCGGCTCGAACCTATGCCTTGCACAATCGCGGCCAGTTTATGTCGCAGGGTTACGACGTTCTGCCGACTACTCGATCGCAGGTGTATCGCGGTTTCATCTCGGAGAATTCTCTTTCGTCGCGCGCGGTTGATGAAACGCGGGGGATGGTCGCCACTTACAACGGTGAGCCGATAAACGCTCTCTACACATCCACGTGCGGCGGCCGCACCGAGGACGCACAAAACATTTTCAATGACGCGGTTCCTTACTTAAAAGCCCGGGAGTGTGC
>JALYXE010000214.1 GCA_030947265.1 Acidobacteriota bacterium | reverse complement strand
CGGCTGATTGCCAGGACGTTCAAATGGCTGACACTGGCTCTGCTCGCGTACATCGGCTCGGCACTCTATGCAAAGCCCGACGCAGTCCAGGTGCTCAAAGGGACTTTTATTCCCACGCTGAGTTTCGATCCGAGTTTTCTCGCTATGCTGGTTGCCCTACTGGGCACGACGATCTCTCCTTATCTGTTCTTCTGGCAGGCTAGTCAGGAAGTGGAGGAAGAAATTGGTTTTGGTCGCGTGACCCAGGGGCAACGCCGAGGCGCAACGGACGCTGAGATGAAATACGCGCGCTGGGATGTATATATAGGAGGGTTTTTATCGAACTTGGTGATGTACTTCATAATCCTGGCGACGGCCGCTACGTTATTCAAGTCCGGCCAGACGAACATTCAGTCAGCCGCCGATGCTGCGCAAGCGCTCAGACCTCTGGCTGGTCGGGGCGCAGAAATTTTGCTTGCGGTGGGTCTGATTGGCACTGGCTTCCTGGCAGTCCCGATCCTTACAGGGTCGAGCGCGTATGCCGTGACTGAGGCTTTCAAAGGAACGTACGGCTTCAGTCAAAAATTGCGTGACGCGAAACTTTTCTACGGTGTGATCGTCGCCTCCACCTTCGTAGGTCTCCTGATCAACTTTGTAGGCATCAATCCAATCCGGGCGCTCTTTATTGCGGCGGTTATCAATGGCTTTCTAGCCCCGCCGCTGCTAATGGTTATCATGCTCATTGCCAACAACCGGAAGGTCATGAAGGATCGCGTGAACGGTCGGTGGACCAATATCTTTGGCTGGACTACTACGTTAGTAATGTTTGCGGCTGCGGTCGCTCTGGTCTTAACCTGGAATTAACGGCCGGCGGGGAGAAGAGAAAGCACCTTCATGGTTCGGCGAAGAAAAGAGAAGAACGTGGTTTTGACGCTTTTCGCGAGCGTGATTTTTCTAATTCTGGTCTTCGTAATTTCAAGTCTCTCGGCGTTAGCCCAAGCAACTTCCGCCACACCGCAACCGTCGCCGAGTCCTGGTAGCACTGCAGCCAAGCAGTCCGATCGGGAAAAACCGGACACCCGCGACCCCATTGAACGCTCCGATGAGTTCAAATCCAAATTGACTTTCGGAACCTACTTTACCCCTGGCGCGCGCGTTTACGATCTTAACCTAAGGCATCAGTTTGGCCCATGGACTGCCTGGATTGCCGGCTTCTACGATCCGCAGAGCACAAAGTTGATGCGCGTTGGGGCACAGTATGATTACAAGAGAGGCTGGATCCACTTGGTTCCGACTTTAGAAGTCTCGACCACAAGAGCAATGGCCGGCTCCCTTTACGGCGAGCTTGGTTCCGGTAAAACCGTTGCCATTGCTGGGATAGCGCGAACGAATCTGAGGCCCTTCTTCGATCTATTTTGGGACCCGGGCGATTCAGTGCAACTGGGAATTGCCCATAGGATCAGCAACTATGATCGCATTCAAGCGTATACGATTTTTGACGTTCGTCTACATACGCAACAACAAAATACTCATGTGCTTTGGCGACACAAGCTAAACGCCAATAACGGAATTACCTTTGATGGGGTTTTCAAGACCGGGCACGGCGATTCCGGCGAGTTCATCCGGGCGGTGGGCATTGGCGTCTATTATGATCGCCACCATTGGTTTTGGAAGCTCTACTATGATCCACACGTAAACTTCAGTGATCACACCATGATTCGCTCCGGCATCGGATTAAAGTTCTAAAACGGTAACCCTTAGAACTCGTAACTTCTCCCAAATGAGTTTTGTTTGAAGTCCAAGGCGAGTTTATGCTGAAGCGCTAGTTGTTAAAAACCAATTTGGAGAACGTCATCAGCACTTTGAGAACTCAGGAAGCGCGAAAGATAGAAAGGAAGCTGTTCTCGGCCTTACACGCCCTCAAGTACCGCAATTTTAAACTCTTCTTTGGCGGCCAGTTCATTTCTATCACGGGTAATTATATACAGACGGTAGCACAGGCTTGGCTGGTATACCGGCTAACAGGATCTGCCACTCTTTTGGGTCTCGTAGCATTCTCCGGACAGATTGCAATTTTTATTCTTGCGCCGATCAGTGGGTTTGTCGCCGACGCGAAGTCACGGCGCGGAATTCTCTTCGCGACCCAAGTCGCTCCGATGCTGTTTAGTTTCATATTGGCGATACTCACGCTAACTGGACGCGTTCAAGTCTGGCACGTCTTTACCATCGCCGCGTTGCTGGGAGTAGTTAACGCCTTCGACTTTCCCGTGCGCCAGGCGTTTGTCGCTGAGTTGGTAACGAAAGAAGATCTAATGAGCGCCGTCACGCTGAATTCTTCCATGATCAATAGCGCTCGCACGATTGGCCCAGGCATCGGTGGATTGTTGGTGGCCAGCGTGGGCGAAGGTTGGTGCTTTCTTGGCAACGCCTTAAGTTATGTGGCGGTAATCATCGGCCTGCTGATGATCAGAACGGAAGCCAAGCCACGCAAACCGGCGCAACACTTTCGGGCGGGCGTGGCGGAAGCTTTCAATTTTGTGCGTCACACCGGACCGGTGGGCGCGCTGCTGGTGCTGCTTGGCCTCATCAGTTTCATGGGACTGCGTTACGAGATTCTCATGCCGGTCTACGCCAGAGAGATGTTGCATGGGGGACCGAAGGAATTCGGCTTGCTGATGGGCGCGTCAGGCGTCGGTGCAGTCCTCGGCTCACTAGTCCTGGCCACTTGGGGTAGCGTCCGAACACTGGGTGATTGGGTGGGACTTGCAGCTGCCGGTTTTGGTGGCAGCTTGGTGCTGCTTTCGTTTTCCCATTCCTTTGGTCTCTCACTTCTCGTGATGTTACTAATTGGCTTCACTATGGTGACTCAACTAGATGCCTCAAACACGCTCGTGCAACGAATCGTGCCCGATGAAATGCGCGGGCGCGTGATGGCGATCTGGACCATGATGCTGAGTGGTCTGGCTCCCTTCGGTTCGCTCCTGGTAGGCGTGTTGGCCCAACACTTCACCGCTCGCAAAACATTCGCCGCCGGTGGAATGGCGTGCGTGATGGGCGCGATGGCCTTTGGATTTTGTTTGCCAATACTTCAACGCGAGGCCCGCAAACTTATTACCAAACGACAGCGTGAAGATGGTGGCCTCGTCCTTGAGACGAAGAAGCAGGAATCATGAGGCTAGCTGGTTCCAACCAGAGCGCCATGTCAAACTCTGAGCGATCTGATCACCGCTTCAAGAGCGCGTAATATCCTTTCCGCGTTCTCACTGACAACCGCGAATCCGCTGTTGATGGGCTAACCTTGACCTCTAGGCGATGCCATCTACCGTCGTTGGTAAAATTTGTCGGACGATAACCGATTGAATATTGATGACGCAGCTCCAGCGCGATCTGGTTGAAAGCTTCTTCCATCTTGGCGCTTGAGGATGGGTAGTATGCTTTACCCCCGGTAACTTCTGAGAGGCCATTCAACGTGTTTTGGATGGGAGCACCAGCTTTACTAGCCAGACGGGTTCCATTCCACACCCAGATTGAATAGAGCGTCGCGTCTGACTCTTCCAATGTCCGGCGCACTTCATTGAAAGTGTAGCGCGAGTGATTCTCGTCCCCATCAGAAATCAAAAGCAGCGCGCGTTTCGCGTGGGTGCCTTTAGCTATCCTTTCCACGCCCAGCCGCAGCGCGTCAAAGATCGCCGTGTCCCCTTGGGGCTTAACATCAGCGAGTGACCGTTCGATTAGATCGGGATCGCGCGTTTTATCCACCATCACCTGCGGGCTCGACCTAAAGCCGATAAGAAAAAAGTCGTCCCGCTTGTCACTTGTCTCGAAGAACTTGGACAGCGCCTCGCGCGCGCGGTTGATTCCTTCTGTGCTCATCGACCCCGAAAGGTCGAAGATGATGCCGACCGACGTTGGCGCGTCCGCCGCAGTGAAGAAAGTGATCTCTTGCTTCATCTTATCGTCGGTTACGGCGAATGCGCTCTTATCAAGACCGGCCACGGACTTGCCGCGCGAATCCGTTACCGTGACCAGAAATGAAACCAAATCTGTGCGTACGAAGACCTGCTGATCGCCTCGCTCTTGTGCTGGCGCCACCGTCTGTGGTCCCGAGTTGACGATCAACAGGAAAAAGTATGCGCATGTGATGATGCTTAGCGGACGGGGCACTACTTGCTGCTTAAACCTCATGTACATATTCAGCACTCGAGAAATAGATTCTCAACATCAAACTAAATTGTAAGGCGAGGTCGATGATGATGGTTGTCAACGGGATGCAAAGCGCAGTAAACGAAGTGGTGCCGAGGGCGGGAGTCGAACCGGCACGATCTTACTATCAACGCATTTTAAGTCTCAAAATACCTATTTTTCGGCAGTTTGCCTTTTCGGGTTCGTGCCGACTCATTAGTACTTTCGCATCTTTTCTTCGCATCGGCTAGCGTGTGAATGGGCCAATTTGTAAGAGTTGACACAGGATAGCCCAGAATTGGAGTTTGCAATTGGCAACGCTTGTCATGATAAATTTCCTTCTCAACCGGTCACTTCCGGTTCAGAATCTGTCTCGCTTCCGCGTGGAGTAAAGGGCAAGTGTAAAGTCTTTCACGCGGCATTTTCCTAACCACTAAGACAACAATCTTGTGAGGGCGTCCGGATGAATCGCCCAGCCAAAAAGCCCGGCCAATCCCATAAGTGTGCCGAGGAACGTGGGGACCATTGCGAGAACGAAGAGCCAGCGCTTTTGTGTCAGTGCGGTCAGCGCTAACAGCGAGATAGCCAGGGCCAGCATGGCATCGGAGAGATCAAACTGATCGTCGTGATAATTGAGTTCGTTGTACGTCCTGTCGGCCTTTTCGGCGTCGCCTTGCTGAATTTTCTTCTTTTCCGCCTGGTCCTGCTCAACCGCCTGGTACGCCTTGATCTGTTCTTGATATGCCGCCTTTGCTTGCTGGGGCGCCGCAGCCGCCTGTGCAGTTAGTTCAGCGATCGTTGCTTTGGCAATCTCTTCCCGTATGTTGCGTGCCTGGTACCATGAATAACTGTCGATCTTATCGGCTTGGGCCTGCTGCATGGCCTGAACGATATTGTCGTCTTTGACCTTGCAGATGCCCATGAAGGTGGCCAGCAGCGCAACTGAAATCGCGACGAGCGTATTCAGTTTCCTCGAGCTCTTAGCATCCGCCACCTCTTTATCTTTCTCGCCATCGTCCCCTTCTTCCACATATTGCATTGGATCTGGATCCATACGGCCACCCCCTCTTTTCTTTTGCAACTAACGCAGCTACTCTCCATCCTGACCAATATGTGGACACTTTTTCTCCGGTACAATGTGCGTTGCAGATTTGGCGAACGCGTGGGGGTAACTCAACACCGATTTAGCAAGGGTTAGCTA
>JALYXE010000213.1 GCA_030947265.1 Acidobacteriota bacterium | reverse complement strand
ACTTTATTTTGTCCCCGACACTCACCGAAGGATTCAAGAACTTTGCCGAGGTGGTTCGCAATGGCGGCACGACAATGAGCAAGGAAGGCATGATCGCGCCTGAGCATCCAATCTGGGTGAAGTTCGCCCGCGCCATGGCGCCGATGATGGCTCTGCCGGCGCAGTTAATGGCGAAGCTCGTCGATCCGACAGCAGATCGGAAACTCAAAGTTCTGGATATCGCTGCGGGTCATGGGCTGTACGGAATAGCGTTTGCGAAGAATAATCCTCAAGCCAGCATCGTGGCACTGGACTGGCCAAACGTGCTCGCAGTTGCTAAAGAGAATGCCAGCGACGCCGGCGTGGCCGATAGATACTCAACTCTCGAGGGAAGCGCTTTCGATGTCAATTACGGCACAGGCTACGACCTGATTCTTTTGACAAACTTCCTGCACCACTTCGATGTGCAAACAAATGAAACTTTGCTGGGGAAGATTCATGCCGCGCTTGGCCCAGGCGGGCGCGCGATAACACTTGAGTTTGTTCCAAATGAGGATCGGATCTCGCCTCCGGAGGCTGCTGCCTTCAGCGTCATGATGCTGGGCGGAACGCCAGGCGGCGATGCTTATACATTCTCCGAACTTGAACGAATGTTGGCTAATGCGGGCTTTACTCGCAACGAGATTCACCAGCTGCCGCCTTCAATCGAACAGGTTGTGATTTCGTATAAATAATGCCTACGACGATCGGGGCGGTAGCCCGACCCGGGGTCCCCAGCGGGGCAGCCCCGCTGGGGTGGGACTGTGAGGGAGGGCGTCAGCAACCCACGCCAACGTATGTCGTAATCACCAGCAGTCTTGGATGAGTCAAACGCGCGACGCCCTTCCTCACGGTCGGGCTACCGCATCGACTTCAAAGCGTCGGCGTGCGAGCTTGGATGTTATGCACTACGCCACCAGTTTCATGCACTTTCGCCGTAACAAAGTGCGGACCTGTTTTGGAAACCAGTCCCCAGAAAAAAGTCGTCTGTCCTTTGCCAGGGCTACCGCCACCGCATACGGGCGAAGTGAACTTGAAGGTGATTTTATTCCCTACCTTAATTGCGGATGCAATACCGATGGTACCCAGGCCGCCGCTGGTAATCACGAAGACCTCATCGCCTTTTTTACCATCGCCGTTGTAGTCAAGCGTGCTTACCACGGGACCGAAATCGAAGCTAACCCAATCAACGCAGGCTATTGCAGTGAGGCCAACAGCGTTGCGCAAATCAAGTCGATACTCGTTGGCAAAGAGTCCAGCTGCGGGTGAGCCCGGCTTGCTATTAAAGGTGCGCGACTGAAAGAAACCGGTGCCACCTGTGCTGAGAGTTACATTGTCGGTGGTGTCGTTTACCACATTCGTGCATGGTGGATTGAAGACGCAATTGATGGCCGACGCGCCAACCTTTACGATCTTCAGCGGAACAGCGTGAGCAATTGATCCAGCCAGCGATACGAAAAAGACTGCCGCGAGTGAGCGGCCCCAGCACCCTGCCTGAAGTGCAAATATTCTCATTACGTCTCTCCTTTGTTAGTCACAGGGAAAGTCTCCTTTGTTAGTCACAGGGGAAGAGAGGTGCCTTGGCCGCCCTGAGCCTTACTCCGTTTCTTCACCAGGCTTCTGGCTGGAAAGCACTGTGGCAATGGTCTTCAAGAGAACATCGCCGCTGAAGGGCTTTGAAACGTAGGCACTGAAGCCAGCCGCGAGAGCCTGCCTGCGGTCCAGATCGGCGTGCGCCGTAACAGCCATGCAGGGAATCGTTCTGGTGCGCTGATCAGCCCTCAGTTCCCGAAATACTCCCCAACCGTCCAACACCGGCATCGATAGGTCGATAACAATCAGATCCGGAGGCTGTTGCCGGGCAATTGCTAGACACTCGCTTCCGTCTTTTGCTTCGCGCACGTCGTAGCCAGCTCCCAAAAGCAAAAGCTGCAAAAGCTCGCGGTTGTCGTCGTGATCGTCGGCAATTAAAATGGTAGTGGCCATTGGGTGCGTGAGTTGGCGCTACTCTCACGGACTTATAGCTTAGGCCCGAAGAGGTGTCAATGAGACTTTAAGAAACATGAGACTTTAAGAAACCATTTCTTGACTCACTGATTCCCGCACGTTCATAATCGCTCAAGAGATGGATTGCCCCGAAAGTCTCGGCAACTGGCGTTCTATCCGAATCAGGATTCTCACCTGGAACGTTCGAATAAATGATCCTTCAACGGAGGACTAAACTGTGGTCAGCGGACAACTGGAAGACAGCTTGCGCCATGAGATAGAAAGCTATATCGAAGGCCGTCTTGGCGGTATCAAACAGGAGATTGCCGCGCTTCAAAGCCAGCTCAATGAGTCGCTTAGCCGGCTCCTGGATCGGCAGAGCGAAGTTCAATTGGATGGAAGCGTAGCCTCTTTCATTGCCGAACACTTGCGCGCGGCGCACGAAGAAGGCATAGACTTCGCTGCTTCGGAATCTTCCCGCGCGAAAGCGTCGAGCGACATGGCCATCGTTAAGGCGGCCATTTCGGAAATAGAAGGGCAACAATCGCAAGCGGACATTTTGAAAATACTCATTCACCGCGCGGCTGCCTTTGCGCCTCGCGTCGCTTTCTTTGTGATCAAAGGCGGGCAGAGTATTGGCTGGCGCGCGCGGGGCTTTCAGGGGACGGTGGGCGATAACGTTATTCAGGAAATATCTTTTCCCGTCGCTGCCGATACAGCGGTCGGTAACGCGGCGAGGTCATGCACCTCATGGAGTGGTGGGCCAGGTTCGCATTCTGAGGACGACCTGTTCCTCAACCGGCTGGGGGATCAGCCTCCGGCGCGAATCGTGGCCATACCTCTGGTCGTGCGGGAGCGGGCAGTGGCGGTATTGTATGCCGATTCTGCCGGCCTTGATTCTGAAGCAATCAACCTTGAAGCTCTGGAGACACTGGTTCACGTCGCCGCGATGGGAGTTGAACTACTCGCCTCGCGCTTCGCTCCCGTGAGAGAGTCGGACGGTCCACAGGCACGTGCGGAAGAAAGTCCGGTCCGGGAAGGCAGGCCGCCGAAACCATCCGCATACACGCCGACAGCGGAGTATGACGAAATAACGCCCGTGGTTGAAGAAAGCGCCCCGCCCGAAGACGTTGTTGCAGAGATTGAGTATGAGCCGGTTGTAGAAGCTGGGCCTGCGCAAATTGAGGTGCAACCTCCTCCTGCGGAAACGCCAGCAACACAAACAAGCGCTCCTTCAGAAGCTCCAAGACGACGATATGGAGCGGATGTAGAGCTACCTGTTGATGTGGCAAACGAAGAAGAGCGACGTCTTCATAACGACGCACGACGTTTTGCTCGCCTGCTGGTTTCGGAAATCAAGCTCTATAACGAACAGAAGGTAACTGAAGGTCGATCTAAAAACGATCTCTATGCGCGGTTGCGCGAATACATCGACCGGTCGCGCGAAATGTATGACAAGCGCGTCAAGCCAGAAGTGGCACAAAAGTACGACTACTTCCACTCTGAACTGGTGAATACGCTTGCCGAAGGCGATACGACCAAGCTTGGTAGCGCATATCCGGGTGCCACGGTTTCGGCCTGAGAGAAGCGATTAAGTTTTGTCAGGTTCAAGTTTCAGGTTTCAGGTTCCAAGTCGAAAACCAATTGCATCGCTGCCGGCATTCAACTGGCGATGCTAATCGGGACTTGAAACCTGGAACTTGTAACTTTTTTGGGAGCAAAAAATTAGTGAATAAATTGGGAAACTACCGGCTGACGTTAATTCTTATAGGCCTGGCCGTTATCATTGGAGCTTCTCTCCCGCCGTTTATGACGGCCAGTTGTCTTACCCGGCAGCAATCTCCTGCGGAACTAAGAGCACTCGAACATCTGCGTTTAGCAACGCGTGGCGGAGTCCTGCCGTCGGAAGACGTCGTGGCCCGTATTGAGTCTGACTTTTCTCGTACGAAGGCCGCAGCTCTTGCAAGGTTACTTCGTGCTCGAATCAGGATTAACGCAAAAGATTTTGCCGGCGCCGCTTCACTGCTTAATTCCGACACAGTCCGCGACCACAGCCTGCTGGGCGATTACGCCCTTTTTATGCGCGGCAACGCTCTGGAGCAAGCCGGGAACCTGCCCGAAGCTCGCGCAACTTACCAACAGTTATCGGAGATTTACCCCGTCTCGTTGCGCTCGAGAGACGCAGTATTGCGTAATGCGAACATTATGATGCGATCCGGGAATGCAGCGGCGGTTCCGGCTTTGTTGAGAGACTTTGTTGCGAGAAACGACGCCACAGCGCTTTTGCTGACAGCGAAGGCATACGAAGAGGCTTCCGATTCAAGTCGCGCGCTCGCTTCTTACCGTCACGTCTATTTTTACGCACCTGCCTCAGCGGAAAGCCTTGAAGCTGCAGCGGCCATCCGGCGGCTAAGTTCTACCCTTTCACCAGCGAATGCCGAAGAAGCATCAGCTCGGGCTGACAGTCTTTACGAAGCGAAAAGATTTTCCGAGGCACTTCAAGCCTACAGTGACGCATTCGACCGGTTTCCAGCGACCGCAGCAAATTCTGAAGCGCAACTGAGACGCCTTATTGCCGCGGCAAGTACAAGGAAGATTGCGGATGCAGTCAGCGCTCTTAATGCTATTCCTTCCTCGGCGGGCGATAGGCGTGCGGAAGCGCTTTACTACGTGGCCCAAACTTACGCGCGCATCAAGCAGTGGGACCAGGCGCGCGCAACTGTCGAGGAGCTGCGACGAGCCTTCCCGAAGAGCCAGTTCACGCCACGCGCTCTGGTAAGCGTGGGCCAAATCGCTGAAGACGCAAACAACAAGGCTGATGCTTCGTATTTCCTGCGTACGGCGGTCAATTCCTATCAAGCTTCCGCCGACGTTGCCCAGGCGCAATTCGACCTCGCCTGGATATCGCATGAAACCAATAACTTTCCCGAATCATCAAAACTGTTAACCGAACATCTTGCTTATTACGCCGATAAAAATACTGACAATCGCGGCCGCGCGGGTTACTGGGCCGCTCGCGATTCAGAACGCGCCGGCAAACTCGAGGAAGCGCGCGCTCTTTATCATGCGATGCTGGCCCGTTACGACGCCAACTGGTATGGCTACCTGGCAAAGCAGCGATTAGATGCCCTGCTTCGCGGTGGAGTCGGGACAGCGCCAGCAAAAACTTTCTCTTCGGATTCGGTCGTGGGACGCGCCGTTGCGAATTTACAGACTGTAACTGTCGCTGAAGAAACGGCCGGGGCGCAAGAAGACAAAGCAATCGCCAAAGCTGATGAACTTAACAACATCGGCCTTGATGATTGGGCGTTGGAAGAGTTGGCCGTAGCTTCGGCATCAGCGGGTAACAGTCCAAAGGTTAATCTGGCAATCGCCCGCGTTTATCGGTGGCAGGAAGATAATGTGCGCGCGCTGAATGTGCTCAAGAAAAGCTTTCCCGATTATTCACAGATGAAGCCCGAAGAGCTGACACGCGAGGAGTGGGACGTATTTTATCCTCTGTCCTTCTGGGACATTATCGTCCAGGAATCACGTGCCAGAAATCTCGATCCCTTCCAGGTGGCAGGCTTGATTCGTCAGGAGACCGTTTTCATGCCGCGCGCCCGCTCCTCTGCCAGAGCGTATGGGCTGATGCAGGTCCTGATTCCTACAGGCATGTTGACGGCGAAGAAATATGGGTTAGAGCGAACGATTACTGAGGAGTCGCTTTATGAGCCACGCTTGAATATTCAACTCGGCACCGCATATCTACGCGATCAGATCGATAAGTTTGGCCGTATTGAATATGTCGCTGCCGCTTACAACGCTGGTCCGATTCGGGTCGTCCAATGGCGAACGTCGTTGCCTGCCGAGATGGACGAGTGGGCAGAAGCTGTTCCTTTCAAGGAGACGCGAGGTTACGTACAAGGTGTCGTGCGCAACCGGCTCCAGTATTTGCGGCTTTACGATGCCAACGGGAAGTTTCGTCCGGAAGTAGGAACTCGGACAGTAACCAGCCAACCGTCTGCGAGCGGCATGCCCGCTTCGGTCCCTGAGGAATCAACCATCCTCAAGCGACGCGTCAGAGGCAACGAACATGAGGAATGAAAACTCGACATTAATGAACAAGAGGTCTGAGCCCGCCTCGCGGGCTCAATTCCTCGTCGCGTTTCGATTCAACCGAGCCGTAGGAATCGCCTGCCTCATAGTTACCTTGTCTAGTTCTCCTGAAGCTTTCTCGCAGCGCCGAACCATTAAGAGTTCATCAGCAACTTCGGTGCTGACAATCACTACCGAACCAAACGCCATTGTCTGGATCGATGAAATTCGTCGCGGAGTAACGG
>JALYXE010000190.1 GCA_030947265.1 Acidobacteriota bacterium | reverse complement strand
GGAGGCAACCCTCGAAAACCCGCTGATTCTCATTCACGAGAAGAAGATTAGCTCGATGAAAGATCTTCTGCCTCTACTGGAGCAAGTGGCGAAGATGGGCAAGCCGATGCTGATTATCGCTGAAGATGTCGAAGGCGAGGCGCTAGCCACGCTCGTTGTTAACAAGCTTCGTGGCACCTTAAACATCGCGGCGGTCAAGGCTCCTGGCTTCGGTGATCGGCGGAAGGCCATGCTCGAAGACATTGCGATTCTGACAGGCGGAAAGGTCATAAGCGAAGACCTCGGAATCAAACTTGAGAACGTCAAGCTTGAAGATCTGGGTCGCGCTAAGAAGATCACTATAGACAAAGACAATACAACTATTGTCGAAGGAAATGGCAAACAAAGTGATATCGAGGGAAGAGTAAAGACCCTACGTGCGCAGATCGACGAGACTTCTTCTGATTATGATCGCGAGAAACTGCAAGAGCGTCTGGCGAAACTTGTTGGCGGCGTGGCCGTGATTAAGGTCGGCGCAGCCACGGAGACAGAGATGAAGGAGAAAAAGGCGCGAGTTGAGGATGCAATGCACGCGACGCGCGCTGCTGTCGAGGAAGGCATTGTGCCAGGCGGCGGTGTGGCCCTGGTTCGCGCCGCAAAGGCACTCGAGAAGTTCCAGATTAACAAGGAAGGTGAAGGTGATGCCGACGAGCAGATAGGCGTGAACATCGTTCGTCGAGCACTTGAGGAGCCTCTGCGTCAGATAGTTCAAAACGCCGGCAAAGAGGGCGCTGTGGTGGTGGAGCGCGTTCGTTCTGAAAAGAACGACAGCTTCGGCTTCAACGCGCAAACCGAAACTTATGAGGATCTGGTTAAGGCAGGAGTAATAGATCCTGCGAAGGTCACTCGTACGGCGTTGCAGAACGCTGCTTCAATCGCGGGCCTTATGCTTACGACGGAAGCTATGGTCTCCGAACTGCCCGACGATGACAAAGGAAGTCCGGCGATGCCGGGTGGCATGGGCGGGATGAGCGGAATGGGAATGTAATCGGGGTTCCCTGTATCAAGAAGCGGCTTCGTTCCCAGGTGGGCGGGCCGCTTTTTTTTCTCGTGTTTCTGGAAAGCGAGATTCGACGACACCGCCGTAATCATTTCCATGCTTCAGCGTGAGTTGGGGGTAGGTAGCCGTCTCCGTTCTTAAACGTTTGAGGGAGAGCTTGCTTTCAACGTCTTGAATGTCATTCTCCGCTCCTTCAATTTCCATGAACAAACCGAATGGTAGCTCATCGATCACGATTTCTGTTTTCCCCAAGCGCCACGTCTCACGACGCTTCTCGTAAACCAAAGCCGGAGTAAACCCTAATGCATCCAGAATCAGTTCCATGGCATCGGGATCATCTACACCGGTTTCGTCTTCGCGTTGATACTTGATGGCAGAGCTCGTGGGAAAACGTTCTTTGTAAGTTAAAATTCCGCGATGTCCAATGCGTCGCAGGCGCAATACCGCGCGCCCCACATCGACCGTTTCACCGATGTAGATCGTGTTCACTTCAAAGTCCTCGCCTGCAAGTTTTGCACCAATCCCGGGCAAGCGCTGCAACACTTCTTCTTGTTGCTTTTTTGTGAGGCGATACTTTTTTTCAATTTCGATGGACATCTTAATTAGTAAGCAGGAGCAGGAGGCAGGACGCACCAGAACGGTTGTAGTTTCTACAACAATTCATCCATTTAAGACTGAGACCTGCAATTGAACCGCCACAATAGTAGCAAGTGCGTCATCTTGCCTGCTCCCGGCGACTGCCTCCTGCCTCCTGCTCCTGCCTCGTGTTCTCCCCTGTTAACCCCTAAGCTTGGCGCACCCAGCGCATAACTTCGGGAATCGTAGCTTTCTTGCCATACATCAACATGCCGATGCGATAAATTCTCGAAGCCAGCCAGAGCAAAAGCCCCACCGTCAAATAGCCGATCGTCAGCGAGAGGGCTATCTGCCAGAACGGCGGCGTCTGAGATACAATCCGCACGATCATCGTGATTGGCGAGAAGAACGGAAACATCGATACCCAGAAAGCGAAAGACGAATTGGGACTGCGTATAACTGGAAAAGCCATATACAAACCCGCCATCAAGAGGAAGATCACAGGCATGGCCATCTGTCCGCCTTCTTGAGTCGTCGTAACCATTGATCCAACGAGCACGTAGATGGTTGCGTAAATGAAATACCCGAGTACGAAGAAAAGAAAAAAGTAGACAAAAAACAAAGGCGGCAAGTGTGGGATATGGATGTCGCCCATGTCCACCCCTCGTGAGGCAAGCGCAGAAATCCCCCAAATTGACAGCACCGCAAACGCCAAAAACCAAATTCCCAGCTGCGTCAGGGCTACCAGCGAAACACCAATCAACTTGCCGATCATTAATGTTAACGACCGCACAGACGAAAAAAGGACCTCAGCGATGCGAGTTTCCTTCTCTTCGACAATGGCACCCAGCACGACCTGTCCGTACATGAGCACGGTAAGGTAGATCAAAAATGCAATGACAAAGACCATTACAAATCCTGCACCGGAATCCTTCACTCCCTCCTCGCCCTTTTCATTCACGGGATAAGTAACGACGTCAACGGGTTTTGAGAGTTCTTCGATGTACTGCTCTTTAACTCCATTGGCTATCATGCGCTCTCTCCGGACCGCTCGATTCAGGCGATCCTCAATTTGCCCCCGTGTAATAACGTCCCCGACATTACGCCCATAGTAATAGGTTTTGCTCTCACTGTTTTTTAGAATGTCCGCAGGAATAACTAAATAACCATCCAGTTGGTCTTTGCCGATCCGGGCGTTTAGTTCGCGCTTTACGTTATCAAGCGCGCGTCCGCGCAAGTTAACCTGTTCGACGAAAAAACTGCCATTCAAGGATTTTCCCGCCTTCTGCATTCGATCTTCGGTATTTGCGTTGACAGAGCCTGCAATACCCGCGCTGTTGTCACTGTCACTCTCGTCCTCGCGATCGTCTTTCAGGAGTGAATCACGAAACGGATCGGATAACTTCATTCCATCGGTCTGGTCCACTATGGCGATACGCGTATCTCCTCCAGCTTTGATGCTGAAGAGGAGACCAGGCACGATCGTAAATACGACCAGCATGAGAGGACCCAACACGGTCATAACAACGAAGAATTTCGTGCGCACGCGCTGAATGTACTCGCGCTTTACCACGGCCAGGAATTTGTTCATACCTTCTCAGTGACCTTTTCGATAAAAATATCGTGCAGACTCGGCTCGATCATCTCAAATCTTTCAATCCGCGCTCCCGCCGCAATCAATTCATGCAAAAGCTGTTGACTGTTTGCACCCTCGGCGAGCAGCACCTCAAGTCCATCGCTATGACGCTCAATCTTGCTTACCAATGATCGGTTTTTCAGTACGCCGTCTCCACCTTCCAGACGCAATGCCACTGCGTTGCGACCGAAACTTCGCTTTACCTCCCGCATGCTGCCATCCAAAACTTTGCGTGAACGATTAATCAGGCAAATGTCGTCGCAAATCTTCTCAGCAACTTCCATCTGATGAGTAGAGAAAATGATTGTTTTACCCGCGGCCTTCAACTCCAGCACAATCTCTTTTAGAAGTTCGACGTTCACCGGATCCAAACCGGAAAAAGGCTCATCCAGAATTAAAAGATGCGGTTCATGGATGATTGCGGTTATGAACTGAATCTTCTGTTGCATGCCTTTCGACAGTTCACTCGACTTCTTGCTTTTCCATTCAGTCAACTTCAAGCGCTCGAGCCACCGATCCACTCGATTATCGGCCTCCTTGCCTGTCACGTTCTTCAGCGCGGCGAAAAATTTAAGTTGATCCCCGACCTTCATCTTCTTATAAAGGCCGCGCTCTTCAGGCAAGTACCCAATGCGGTCCTGTAGTTCAGGGGTGATCTGCTGGCCAAACACTTCGACGCGGCCCGAGTCGGGAGCAGTAATATTAACTATCATCCTAATGGTCGTTGTTTTTCCGGCGCCATTGGGACCCAAAAGTCCATAAATTCTTCCTGCACGAACCGTGAGACTTAGGTCACTCACGGCAGCAAATTCGCCAAAGCTCTTAGTGATGTGATCGATACAAACGGTCGGGGAGTTATTTGTCATTTCTGGATGCTTTCGTTCGATGTTCTATTTCGATTGCTCGCTCTCTCTTGATGTGCCCGGTCTAATACGGAGAAACACGCGTCAAAGTTTATTGTTGCGCTGCGACGCCTCTCTGATACATAGTTAGCGCAACAGCCATTCGCCCATTCCCGGCGGAACAAGAAGGCCCAGCTTCAGGCTGCTCCTTAACACAGTCTCCCCCTGAACCGCCCGCACCGTTTGCACTGCGGAATATGCCTTCATCGTCCAGCATAATCAAGACAGCGATGTTAGCCACATTTGTTTGCCTGCCTCTCATATGGCAGGAGGGTCGAGGACAAACTCCGAGGGAGCCAAAGGGCCAGGATCGCTCTGACGTTTTGCGCGTCTACACCGAGCTGGTCCAGACGGACGTTATGGTTTTTGACCGCCAAGGCAAGTTTGTAGACGGCCTGAAAAGGGAGGACTTCGCACTTCGCATCGATGGCAAAGTCACGCCTATAGAGTTTTTCGAAAAAGTTACGGCCGGAACCGTCAACGAAGAATCCCAGCTTGCCGCCGCACGGGGTTCGTCGACGCGTACGAACAGCAAGTCTTCTGGCCCGGTACCGTTGGATCGAGGACGATCGGTTTTCTTCTATGTTGATGACTTGCATTTGGATTTGTCTTCCCTTGCGACAACGCGAAAACTGATCACTCGCTTCATCGAACGGGACATGGGTCAAAACGACGAAGTCGCCATCGCCTCTGCGAGTGGTCAAATTGGGTTTCTGCAACAGCTTACGGACAACAAATCAGTCCTTAGGGCTGCGCTTGAACGGCTCAAGATTCGGCCTTACTCAGTGCGCGATTACGACCGACCTACCATGTCAGAATATCAAGCGCTATTATTTTCGAATTATGACCGGGAGATAAGGGATTACTTTATAGACGAAACCCTTAGACAGAATCCTGGGATGAGGCGTGATTCCGCCGAAGCTTTGTTAACCGGTCGTGCCGATGCATTACTACAGCAGGCAGGCAATGTGACAACCTATTCACTCAGCGGACTAGAGGGACTTATTCGTTCGGCTAATAAACTTCCAGGCCGCAAGTTAGTATTCTTCATCTCGGGCGGTTTTTTTCTCGACGATCGCAATTCAGACTCACGTTATAGACTCCAACGAATTACCAGCGCTGCAGCTCGTAGCGGCGTCGTCATTTATTCAATGGACGCCCGGGGTTTGGTAGCGAGCTTGAGCGATGCCAGTACCGATGCTCAGTTCGATCCGACCGGCCGCCTATCACGCGCAGGACAGGGTGAACTTATCGCTTCGCAAGACGGAATGAATGCGCTGGCTTCCGACACGGGAGGGAAAGCCTTTTTTAATTCAAACTCGCTGGAGCCGGGTCTCGGTCGCGCATTGAAAGACACGTCGGCCTATTATCTTCTCGCATGGAAACCCGAACCCGAAACGCAGCACGCGAGTAAATTCCGTCGGCTTGAAGTAAAGGTGGTGGGTAAACCTGAGCTG
>JALYXE010000164.1 GCA_030947265.1 Acidobacteriota bacterium | reverse complement strand
CCGTTGTTCGATAACCTGATTCCGAGCCCGCCATTAACGAATATTGAGTTGGAGAAGATAGCATTCCGACCCCCCGTATCCACCAGGACGCCATCTTGTCGATTGAAGGCGATCAAGTTCCCCGCCGCGCCACCGATTGTGTTTCCGGAAGCGCTAATGAAAACGGCGGAGTTATTGGGCAAGGCAGAGCCGCCGGCCGCGTCCGTGCCGATGAAATTGCCCTGCACTTGATTGCCTGTGGAAGCGCTTCCAAATATGGTGACGCCGTTGCCGCTATTGCCGGAAATGACGTTGCGCGCCCCGCCGGCCGTTCCTCCAATTAGATTGCCGGCAGTGCCGATGCTGATGCCGCCCTGAGTGTTACCCAGCGGAGCGTTACCGCTTGCGTCTGTGCCAATCAGATTACCCTGAATAACATTGCTGTCTGAACCGGTCCCGCCAATCGATATGCCTGCTCCCTGGTTGGCGGAGATTAAATTGCCAGCACCAACCGCTGAGCCACCAATCAAATTATTTGCAGAAGGAGTCGCACCAACTGTAAATAGATTGATGCCATGGAATCCGTTGGGTATCGCCGCGGTGCCAGTCACGTCGGTGCCGATGTAGTTTCCCTGGATAGTCTGACTACTGCTCGAGTTCGAGTGAATTCCCTCCTGAGCGTTACCTGAGATCACGTTGCGCGCTCCCGGCAACGTTCCTCCGATCGTGTTTGACGTCACTCCTACCAGGCCCACGCCGGTCATGTTTCCTATAGCGAACTGACCGCTTGCATTGGTACCAATAAAGTTTCCCTCAACCACGTTGTTAGGAACGTTTGAGGCCTGCCCAAACAGGAGAACCCCAAACCTGCTGTTGCCGGAGATCACATTTGTCGCTGATGGCGTGGTGCCCCCGATGATGTTATTTGAGGCGCCCTGCGTGATTGCGACACCGTCGAAGGTATTCGGAACGGCGGCAGTGCCGCTGGCGTTCGTTCCCAGGAAGCAAGCCGTTACCAAATTTCCTATGGTACCCACGCCGCTGATCTTAATTCCGGTATTGTTGAATCCGTTTATGACCAAACTGTTGATATGGTTCGCGCTGGAACTAATAGTTAGTCCAGCGCCCACGAATATGGACGGGTTTCCAGTGAGCACAATCTCCGGTCCTGCCGCATTTGTATTTCCTGTAAACGCCGTCTGGGTCGCGCCATCGATGGTTGTGCCATTGTCAGTAAGAGTTGGCAGTGCGGATAGAGGTCTGATCGTGAAGACCGAACCATTGAATCCTGGATCGGCAGTTGGAATGTTGAAGGCGATGGTGTCCGTGCCAGCATTGGCATTGGCGCCGAGGATTGCTTGCCTTAGCGAACCGGGCCCGCTGTCGTTTGTGTTAGTCACTGTGAAGGTTGATGCGAACGCCAGAGGTGTGAAGCGAACGGCGAGCCAGCAGATTGAGATCAATGAAATGATCGCGAAGCTAGCGAGCCGGGTTTTGCCCGTTACACCACGACGCGAGATTCTCAGTCTTCTTAACAGTGCAACGCTGCTGGACAGGTAAGGACGACGCTTTGTTGGTGTTGGTAAGATTCTCGGCACTCAATTATCCTGGGCGAACCGGAAGCAGGCGGTTCAGAATCAAACAAGAAGCGTTGCCTCGCCTGAGCGAAAGGGCTGGTACCCTTGTGGTTGCGTTCCAGCCTGGGCAATCTCCCGAACCATATAGCTGTGCTAGAGCACTAGTTCGTTCGTCGCACCACCGCCACTTTTCTAATCAAATATACGAGTCTGGCGACCCTTGCAGATGTCAGCAAGTTAACCAACCACGTTGAAATCAGCGGCAAACCGGCACCGTCGCGGCGGGAAGCGAGCGAAGATTCAGATAACAATAATGGCCGAGTATAACATCTTACCGCTAGAACGAATACTTCAAAGCGAACTGGATCCGCCGAGCGGGCGTCACCGTATCCGTAGCCCGGCCAAAGCCCGGCGCTTCCAGAAAGCGCACGGGGATGCCAAAGTTCGCGCGGTTGAGGAAGTTGAAAATGTCGACGCGCAAGGTCACTTTCTGGCTGCTCGCGATCGCAAAGTTCTTGATGAGGGCCAGATTCAGATCGAGCAGGTTGCCGGCGCGAAAAGTGTTTCTTCCAGTTCGGCCGTCCTGGCCCACTGGTGCAAACATGCTGAGCGTGTTTGTAGTTGTCAGGCGCAACGGCTGGCGAGGATCTCCCGTCGTCACGATCCCGCCGGTGTTGTCCAGACGGTCGGTGAGGTTGCCGTCGAGATTGACGTCGAAGATGCTGTTGACGGTAAACGGTTGCCCTGTTTGAAACTGGCCTGTGCCGGCGATTTCGAACCCGCCGAACAGTGCGCGGAATGCGTGGCTATGATCAGCGAATCGGCCAAAGGTGTAGATGAAGTTGTAAGCGAGGCGATGGCGCGCGTCGAAGTTTGCCGGACCGCGCTCAGCCGCCAGGTTGAAAGCGTCCTGCGGCAAAGAGGACGCACCCGCGAGATCGAAGACGTCCGAAACGTCGTCAGTCGCTTTTGATAGGGTATAGGCGAGCTGGTATTGCAGGCTACGATGAAAACGGCCCCGCGCTTGCAACTGAAGCGAGTGGTAGCGCGAAGTCGCGGTAGTTTCAAACTGCGTGACTGCACCGACGGTGCTCACCGGTCTGCCGCCGGCAATGTTGCCCTGCGGAGTGATGCGCGCGCCCGGCGGCAATGCCAACCCGAAGAACATCGGCTCGGCGCTGAGCAAAGTGCTGAAGGCCAATGGCGCCAGCAAAGCATTGCGGCCAAGGTTCGGCGTCGTGAAGCGCAACAGGTTTCGTCCCAGCGTGCCGACGTACGCGGCGGACACAACCAGATTGGGACGCAATTGCTGTTCGAAAGAGAAGCCGTAGTGATGGGCCAGCGGCATTTGCAATTTGCGCGCGGGTAACGTTACGCCAAAGCCGCTCACGGCCGGCACCGGCCCGCCGCCGACCAGGTTCACGATGTTGGCGACCTGCGCGAAGGTGATGGCCGGGTTCAGCGTATTAAGAGTCCCCGGCGAAACCAGCGGCACGCCGAACAGTGTAGCGAGCTGCGGATTGATGAACTCAAAGGGACACCGATCCGCCAACTGACATGAATCACCAAACCGATTATTGCCGGGAATGAAACGCAGATTCGCAAAACCTCCGGCAAGATCAATCGTCAAATAAGTCGGATAAACGTTGCGTGACTGGCTGACGACCGCGCCAAGAATCTGATCGTAAAAAATGCCATAGCCGCCGCGAAACACGGTCGTGCGGTCTGGCCCAAATAAGCGAGGCGACCAGCCAATGCCTACGCGGGGCGCGAAGTTGTTGCGGTCTGGATCGAAGATGCGCGTGCGCCCGGCGATGAATGTGCGCAGACCCGGCGCCACGCTGAGCGATGGATCATTGAACGTGTTTTCGATCTTGCGGTTCAACTCTCGCGGCGGCGTGTTGTATTCATACCGGAGACCATAAGAGATGGAAAGATTCTCGCGCACGCGCCACTCGTCCTGGGCGAAAAAGTCGAGTTGATAAAAACGGAGATTGATTGACGACTCGCCACCCCGCGCCAGCGTTTCCGAGAAGCCGCTGGCCGCTGAAGCCGCCGCGAAGGTTTCGGGGCGAATGAATCTACTTGAGTAAACAAACGTTCCCCGCGGAGTGAAATCGATCTCCGGAGCACCATTGAAAGTGATCAAGGGACGCGAGTTGCGCGGCAGTTCGCTATTCAACTCCGTTCGCCGCGTGTCAACTCCGAAGGCTAACGTGTGGCTGCGCGCGCGATAAGTCAGGGCGTCAGCAACCTGGTAAGTGTTATCAACGCGTCGCTGCGGAAAGTTGAACACATCGACACCGACGGCGCTGAAACCAGCGATGTTGATCTGGCCCACCACGCCAAGGGCGGCCTCAGTGCGCGGCGCGCTCGGGTCCGTCGTGTAGAGCACCGGTCCGAGGTTTGGACCAAAATCTATGTTGGTTATCGCGCGCGGCAGCGTTGAATTCAAAATCAACGGCGCGTTCAGCAGAAATGGCTCCGAAGGTAGACTATCACTCGAGCGCAGAAAGGTCTGGTCGCGAAGATCCTGAAATCTCAGGCGCGTCCGACCATAAGAAAGCCGGACTTGATTGAAGATGGAATTTGCTGCTGCCGGACTGCTGACTTTGCTATTCAGAAAGAAGGAGAAGTTTTGCGTGCGCACGCGCGATCGAATCGTCGAGAAGATCGCGCCGCCTACGTCGGGAATATCGCGCCAGTCCTCTGTGAAGTTGTAACGTGCCGTGACGGTTTGTTGTCTTTCTTTAATCCTGAAGTTTCCGTCAAACTTGCCCGAGACGACCTTGCCCTGCGCACTTGCGGGCAACACCTGTGTGAAAGTGTTCGCTCCATATACGCCGCCGGGATTGTTTGGGAAGGGATAGAAGCTGAAGATCGCATCGCCCTGTGACGTAGTCGGAAAAGCAAAGACCTGATCGATCAGGTTGCCGTTCGCATCCCGGTGGCCCAACGGATCGCGAAAGATCGCGGTCGCGCCGGTGCCAAACGCGCCACGCTGCTCAACCGTCGGCACCGCGAAGCTCGACTCTTTCGTGGCATTGATCAGTTGCCCTTCCATCGACAGGAAATAGAACATTCGATCGGGCGCGAGTGGACCACCGAGTACGAAGCCTCCCTGGCCAAACGTAAACGAGTCTGCTCCGCCGCTTGGGTTTTTGACCATAATTGGCTGGGCATCCAGCAGTACTGGCTGGCCGCGTGCCGTCCGCAATGGCGAAACAACACTGCCCGAAGCCGTATCGAAAAAGTTGCGCGCGTTGAGCCGGCTCGAGTTGAGGAAACCGTACAGCGTCCCATGCGTCTGATTTCCGCCCGATTTAGAAACAGCGTTAACCTGGCCGCCGATGTTTCGGCCAAACTGGGCCGGAGCAAGCAATGTGATGACCTGGTATTCTTGAATCGACTCAATCGGCTGCGGCACCAGCGCGACGAATCCCTGTCTTCTTACACCGATGTCCTCGTCGTTATTGTCCGAACCATCCACCGTGAAGTTGTTCCCCCGCGAGCGCAGTCCGTTGACGGCAAACTGTCCGGCTGAGCCAACACCCGAACCAACTCCCGGACCGGCAACGCTGCCCAGCGTTTGCGGTGGTGGCGCCACTCCGGGCAGGAGCAACGCCAGCTCATCGAATGTTCGCGTGAAGGTTGTTGGTCCCAGCGGCAAAGTTGAGACCTCCTCTTCGACGAACGAGCCACTGCGCCTACCGTCAACCCTGACGATGCCGGCACGGATGTCTGTGTCTTCAACG